>CAILQO010000249.1 GCA_903836285.1 uncultured Chloroflexota bacterium | reverse complement strand
TGGATTGACACCTCGAGGACGGTGCCTGCCGAACCGTACTCCCACTCCGGCAGGGCGGCGAGGCTGAGGATCCCACGTGCATCGGCGTAGTCGTCATGCGCGGTGACGGACCCCGCGTGCACGCCCTCAACGCTGATGTCGATTTGGGAAGCCTTCGACGTTGGGCGTGTCTGAGGATAGTCGGTTGGTTGAAAGTAGCGTGTGTCGTGCCAACCTCGACGCTGGAGTGCCGTGCGAGAGCCTGCCTCGAAGCGCACGACCATCGACGCGTCGACGCCGACATGGAGGTCAGCGGGGAGCGCGAGGGCGTACTCGACCCACCCTGCGCCGGGCGCACCCAGCTTTTGACCATCCGGGGCGACCCGCGGTTCCGGCCAAGATGCGTCCGTGAATGCCGCCGGGCGCGGTCGCCACGTCGTCACCCGGCCGGCAGTGGCGACGGGAGCGTGGGGCGTCCGGCCTCCCGGCTCGGTGGTGGTCGGGACTGAACCGATGCCGAGTTGCGTGTAGTTTCGGGCACGGACCGCACCGGAATCGTCCTCGAGCCAGAGCCGCACGGTCAGTATCCCGCCTGGACTCTCCGTCGGGACAACAATGGCAATCGTTCCGGCATCCGTCACCCCAAAGCGACGAAGGCGCAATGGCATGCTCCCTGCTGCATATTCACGCGCATGTTGGCCGTCGGTGCCCGCGACGTCGACCGCCCAGTGCACACGCGCGCCGTACACCGGTGCGTCCGCCCAATGCGAGACGAAGGCCGGGAGGTGAACCTGCTCTCCGGCTCCGACCCATCGGAAGGGGGGTGCATCGAACCCCACGACATCCGCACCGTTCACGTCGGAAACAGACATGCCGGGAAACGCGTGGTCGTAGCCGAACACCTTGGCCGTGCGGTCGTAGTTGACCAGTCCGTTGTGTTCCCACTCAACGTCGGTCAGTTCGGTGTAGACATACCCGGAAATCGCCTCGTGGCGACGCAGGTCTGTCGTGAGGTATCGGAACGTATGGGCGATGTCCTTTTCGCCCTGGCGCGCGGAGAGCCCAGCGTACTCGCTGTTGAGCAGAGGCGCAGTACCCTGCACGAAGCGCGCGGCGGTGCCGCCAAACTTCCCGCCAACGTAGTTGAAGCCGGAGCCGGGATAGGTCTGGTCGACGACGCGTTGCACGTGCGCGCGCGCGCGATCCCAAGCGGTGATGTAGAAGTGCCACGTGTTGATGTCGCTTGTCACGTGGTCATATAGGCACGGCGAGTTGTCCTCGACGATTCGGGTCGGGTCAAGTTCCTTGCAGAGGTGGAACATGGATTCCACCCAACCCCACCCGTCCTCCTCATCGTGGCGCTCGAGACCCCAAGTTTCATTAAATAGGATCCACGCGATGATGGACGGGTGGTTGGCGTCACGCGCCAGCGCTTCACGGAAGGTTGCCTCCCAATTCCGTCGCGCAGAGGGGCCATCCACGATGGTGCACGGCAAGTCGTAGAAGATCGTGACCCCAAGGACATCTGCCCAGTAGTAGTAGCGCGGGTCGTTGATCTTGATGTGGCACCGCAGCATGTTCAGCCCGAGGTCCTTTGCTGCCTGGAGATCGGCACGGATTGCCTCGTCACTCGGGTATGCGTGGACACCATCCGGATGGAAGGCTTGGTCGAGGGCACCCCGCAAGTAGATGGGCGAACCGTTCAGGTGAATCACCTCAAGGGCACGATCGTCCAGATGTGCAATTCGCACCTCGCGCAAGCCGAAGTAGGTCCGCACCACATCGGCTTCGCCCACGCCTGAAGCCCCCACCCCTCCCTCTCCTCCGCCGTCGCGGGAGAGCGGCGAGTGCGCGGGTGAGGCTTGGGTACGACATGTGATCGTGGCGTGGTACAAAAACGGGTCGTCTGGCGACCACAACCTTGGGCCTTCAGGCATTACCGGGATGGTCACGCGCGCGCGGGATCGGTCCCCAGACGCAGCCAACGTCGCGTGGGCGGCCGGGAAAAGCCGGTCGGGCGAGGTGACCTCGACCGTCACGGTGTCGCCGGCCAGCAACTCGGCAGTCTCGACCTCAATCGTGAACGCGGCGTGCGCCTGGGGTGACAGCGGCGTCACGACGCGCGCCGAAGCCACATGGACTGCCGGACGGCCCTCGAGGTGTACCGTCTGCCAAATCCCCGACGAGTGTGTGTACCACCGGCGTGTCTGCTTGCCGACAGGGGTCGTCGCATCGCTGTGGTCGCAGGCGCGCACCGTCAAGGTGGCGGATCTGCCCGGCACCAAGAAGCGAGCGAGATCGACCTCGAAAGGTGTGTACCCGCCCACGTGTTCAGCGACCAGGCGGCCATCAAGCCATATGCGGGCTTCCCAGTCGATGGCACCGAAGCACAGCCATGGGTGGAAACGCCAAGTGGCCCCTTGACCCGCCCAAGACGCTGGAACCTCGACTATTCGCTGATACCACCCGACACCCAGATACTCCGGGTCGTGCACGCCTGACATCGGACTTTCCCACGGGAATGGCACGACGATGCAGTCGCCGAATGGGTCCTCAATGCCTCGGTCTCGCGGGCCGAGCGTTGGGTGCGGCACGCGGTACCAGCGTTCGTGCTCACCCCGGTTGTGCGGGTCGAAGGTAAACCGCCATGACCCATTGAGGTTGAGCCAGTTCGGACGGTGCCAGTCCGGGCGTGGGTGTTCCGGGCGCGGCATCTCAGGCATCGGCGCGTCTCCTTGGGTAACGCTAATGGCGGGGCACGTGCGCGGGCAGCAGTCTAGTCGAGCAAGGTCAAGCCGGACATGAAGACGCGGACCGCGAACCATGCAAACAGGGCGCCCGACGCGATGGCTGCCGCACGGACCAGCTGCGGACCGAGCGCGCGGCCAGTGAACGCGGCGATCATCGCGACGCCAAGCGACCATGTCAGGCCTTGCAGGAAGAACCCGCCATAGAACATCGCTACGGCGCCAGGATCGGCGTCAGTGATCGACGCGGCGATCAGGCTTCCACCAACCGCAGCGAACCACAGGATTGCACTCGGCGATGCAAGGGCGAGCAAGACGCCATCGACGAAATCGCGCAAGTCGGCACGATAGCGGGTTGCGCCGACCGCGCGCGGGTCGACCGCGTCGGCCACGACCGGCGTGGGGCGGATTGCCTGACGGACCATTTGGATTGTCAGGTACGTCAAGGCGAGCGTGCCACCGAGCCAGAGTGCGTACCTGACGGCCGAGAATTGGAGGAGCGCTGCCACGCCTGCCCCGGCAAGTGCTGCCCAAATGATGTCACCGACGCACGATCCCAAGCCGATCATGAAGGCGGCAACGACGCCACGCGTGATGCCGGCCCTTACGATCGCCAAGTTCACGATCCCCAGGTCGAGGCAAAGCGAAAGCGACAGCAGCCATCCGTCGACGAATGGCCCCACCGCCTACTGCCCCCCAGGGCGAAGTTTTGAGCGCCCGATCCGTACCAACGGCGGGCGCGAGGTATGGGCGGGCGCGGGGATGGGGGCGATTGTTCCGGACAGCGCTTCGATCGGCGGATGTGGTGCGGCTGATCGCCTAGTCGTCCGACCGAGGGGTTCAATCGATTGCCCTGACACTGACGCGAGCGTTGGGTCAAAGTAGCGGAATTCCCAAGCGATGAGTGCGCCGCCGCGACGAAACGTCAGCCGTGCATAACCCTCCCACGCTGGCGGGAGTGATATTGCGAGCGTTGGCCCATGGCGCGCCACGGCTAGCAGGTGATGATGGCCGGTGAGAACCACGGCCGGCTGCAGCTCGGCCACCAGGCGAGCCAGAACCGGGATACCCATCGTGCCTACCCTGCCGGGAGCTTGCCCACGAAACGCCTCGTGCATGAGAAGGACGTTCGGGTACGGATGGCGCGACATCGCTTCGACGTCGTCGCGATTGAAGTGGCGGCAACGGTCGCCCGGGAACGGTTTTGGCTCGCCATACCACGTCGGCGCGTAGTTGCCCGGCAGTCCGACGACACCGATTGCTGTCCCAGGCACGAACGCGTGATTTCCCGGCCAGAGATGAGTTCCGGGGAGGCGGGCATGTGCGCGTCCGGGAACGGTGGTGCCGACCGCGGTCGACGACCCGCCAGTCAGCGAACCTCGCGCGCCAAACAGGTCCCAATGCTCATGGTTACCGTGCACCCAAATGAACGGGACGGGCAGGGAGTCCACGACTTCGGGGTTGCCATCCTCGTGGGTTTCGCGCCCGGGTTTCCCGGCGGTGAGGTCGCCGACCTGCAAGATGGCCGATGCGTGAGGAACCTCTCGCAGGGCGGCGATGATCGGTTCATAGAGCCCATGGACATCGCCGATCGCCAGCACCTCGATGGCGTCGGAACGGGACCCAGAACGCATCCGGACGGGAACGTCTTGGCGTGGGCCACCTGTCGGCGACACGTCGGCGAGACCGTCTGAGGCGACTGTCGGAGCCTGCGCGCGGTGCGCTCCCCGCTCCGCTTCGTCACGCAGGTCGTCGGCCAGGTTGTCCGCCACGACTACCGTGCCGAAACGGCGACACGATTGCCGAACGGAGCGCGCGCATCGCGGTTTCCACGGAACCACCCGTTGCGTGCGACAAGCTCAAAAACCTGGATGGCGTTCAGCGCCGCACCCTTGCGAACGTTGTCCGCAACTACCCACATTGAGAGCCCGCGGGGGTGCGAGGCGTCACGCCGGATCCGGCCAACGTAAACCGGATCGCGACCAGCGGCCTGCAATGGGGTCGGGTAGTCGTGCGCCCTCGGATCGTCGATGACGACGACCCCCGGGGCGGTCGACAGGATTGCCCGGGCTTCGTCCGGCGCCATCTCGTGCGCGAACTCGACGTGAATGGCTTCCGAGTGGCCGACCATCACCGGGACGCGCACGCACGTTGCCTGAATGGCCAACGCAGGTTCCCCCATGATCTTCCGCGTCTCGTCGATCATTTTCAGCTCTTCGCTGTAAGCCCCCCCGTCACGCAGGCCGCCAATTTCGGCGATCACATTCTCAGCGATTCGGTGCGGGTAGACCTCGACCTCAGGGGTGCTGCCTACAGCGATGGCGGTGTTTTGGGAACGCAACTCATCGACAGCGCGCCATCCGGTACCGCTCACGGCTTGATATGTGTCGACGATTACGCGCCGGATTGGATTGACTTGATGCAGGGGCCAAAGGGCCACAACCATCTGGGTTGTGGAGCAATTCGGGCCGGCGATGATCCCGTGGTGACTGGCAGCTGCCTGCGGGTTTACCTCTGGCACCACGAGGGGCACATCGGGGTCCATGCGCCACGCGTTCGACTTGTCGACATTTACTGCACCGGATTGTGCAATCGCTGGACCGAAAGCCCTTGCGAGGTCATCGCCGATGGCGGTCAGGACGAGGTCGAGGCCCTCGAAGACGTGCGGGTCCGGTGCGGCGAGGTGGACTAGATGGGCCTCGCCGAGCACCGTCATCATCGTGCCCGCGCTTCGCTCCGACGCGAAGAGGCGCAATTCCGCTATCGGCAAGTCTTCCCGCGGCCCTTCCTCGAGGATCTTGAGGAACGCTTTACCCACCTGGCCAGTCGCTCCGACAAGACCGATTCGATAGCCAGGCGTCGCCATGGTGCCTCCCGTGCGCTCGCGGTGACCGGTTTGAGTGGCCGCGCCACCCCAAATTCTATTGGAGGGAGACGGAGGCACCGGGTTGAACTCAGTGGGTCACTCGACGATGAGCACGCCTACCATCCCTTCCGAGGCGTGACCTCGGACGGAACAGATGAACGCATAGCGACCTGGCTTGAGGGAAGTCAGCATCACCTCTGACTTGGATTGGCCGCCCCAAGTGGCGAGATCCAGGTTGAAGTCCTGCCCCATCGTCTTGAACCGGTGGCCGTCTCGCGGACCGTCGAGGTTTGAGACGGCCACCTTCACCGCTGAGCCCCTCGGGACCCGGATTTCTTCGGGACTGATGGTGCGACCCGACATGGTGACTGTGACCGTCGATGCTGGCGGTGAGCCGAATAGGGTCAGCGTGCGTCGAAGGTTTGGGCCTGAGAGCGGGGCCAAGACCACCGCACTCACCCCGACGATGCCCAATCCAATCCAAAGGCCAAGACGCGACTTGGGCGCGCCTGGCTTGCGTGTCGTCGCCGCGGTCGGTGGCGTGGCGGGCGTGTCGTCCATTCGTGAAGACGGTACCCCGTTGGCGCGCCGTGTCGCCTACGCCACCCCGCTCCACGGTCGCGGCACCCCGTGAATAATCTGCTTGCCCTGCCCATGATGCACCGATCTGGGTCACGGACGGTCGATCACGCCCGGTTCGACACGCATTGGCTTGTGAAGCTCGACTGAGCGACGACTGGCAGGAACGCTTGTTGCCCCTCCGAGTACAGTTCGCTGGCGCGGGCCAGTGCGGCTACCCGGTTCGCCTGAATACACGACCTATTCAAGCACGACGCAGGGATGACCCTAGGATGATGAGGGCAGGCGGCGTCACGACGCCGGGCGGAAACTACAGCACCGGGACAACCGTCGCCGGAGCGGGAGGTGGCGCGGCGTCGGGTGCCGGCGGAAGCATGCGCGATGTCTGGCGTGCGCTGGGTTTTCTGAAGGCGCATCGGCGATCGGTATTTACCGCATATGCTGCATGGATCGTTGCCAACTTGCTCGACCTCACGATCCCGCTTCAGGTGCGTGACGCGATTGATCTAGGGATACGGGGCAACGACCCAGATCGCCTCGCGATCGCCGTCCTTTCGGCGCTCGGCCTCTACGTTGGCAAGTCATCGATCAACTGGATATACACGTGGAGTTTTCACGCGTTCGAGGCCGACGCCGCACGCGATCTGCGGAACTCGGTGTATCGCGGGCTTCAGCGCCTCTCGTTCGCGTACCTGGACAGGGCGGACACCGGACAGTTGATTGCCCGGGCGACTTCGGATGTCGAAGCAGTCCAGAACTTCCTCGGGCATGGCATGACTGGGTTCATCGGCGCAGCGGGGACCTACATCGTCACCTTGGCGTATGCCTCAACGGTGAGTTGGGAACTCACCCTCCTATCCGCGGTCACGGTCCCGCCGACGCTGTGGGCGGGCATCTCGTTAAGCAAGCGGACCCGTCCCCAGCACGCGCAGGTGCAGCAGGAATACGGGTCGCTGACCGGGCGGCTGCAGGAGAACATTTCGGGCGTGCGCGTCGTGAAGGCCTTTGCCCAGGAGGAGTCCGAGTCCAGAAAGTTCGCGACCGGCGCGGAGCGATTGCAGTCGAGTTCGCTCGAACTCGCGCGGACACAGGCGCTGTGGAACCCGTTGCTCATCGCCTTGGGAGGACTCGGTGCAATCGTGGTGATCGTGGCCGGAGGTTACCTCGTAACTTGGGGCATCGTGACGGTGGGGACGGTCGTCGCGTTCCAGTACTACCTGAACAAGCTGTACGGGCCTGCCCGTCGCATCGGGTTCCTGCTGGGCCAGCTGGCGCGGACGCAAGCGAGCGCGCGCCGCATCTTCGAGTTGCTCGACATCGCGCCCGAGGTGGTGACCCGGCCGGGAGCGAAGCGCCTCGACGTCGTGCGAGGCGAGGTCGTGTTCGAGCGGGTCGGGTTTGAGTTCTCGCCCGGCGTGCCGGTGCTCTCAGACATCTCGCTAGTGGCGAAGCCTGGTCAGGTGATCGCCCTCGTCGGGGGCACCGGTTCCGGCAAGAGCGCACTGACCGGACTCATTCCCCGGTTCTACGACGCAACCGCTGGCCGGGTGCTCGTCGACGGCACGGACGTGCGCGACCTCGATCTCGGCAGCCTCCGGCGCCACGTCGCGATCGTGCCGCAAGAGGCGATTCTGTTCAGCCGGAGCGTGCGCGAGAACATTGCGTTCGGCAAGCCGGAGTCGCAGGTGAGCCTTGTGGAATTCGCTGCGGAGCGAGCCCAGGCGCACCGTTACATCACCCGCCTGCCGGAGGGTTACGACACAATGGTTGGCGAACGGGGCGTGACGCTGAGCGGCGGGCAGCGCCAACGGGCTTCGCTGGCGCGCGCGATCCTGGTGGAACCGTCAATCCTTATCCTCGACGACGCGACGTCATCGGTTGACATGGAGACCGAGCACCTGATTGAGCGGGCGTTGACCGAGGTGATGAAGGGCCGGACGACCTTTGTGATCGCGCACCGGCTCTCGAGCGTCAAGCGGGCCGATGAGGTGCTGGTGATCGAGGGGGGACGCATCGCTGAGCGTGGCACCCATGCCGACCTGATCTCCCGTGACGGTCACTACCGGCGGATCTACGACGTGCAGATGCGGGATCAGGACGAACTCATTGCACGTGGTGGTCAGGTTGCAGCCGCTGAGGCAGCACGATGACTTCCAGCGCAACGGGCCCTACCCCTGCCGGTGCGTACGACGACGACGCCCGGATCTCATCTGATCGGGTTGTCATCACGCGCGCTTGGGCGATGCTGTCGCCCTACCAAGCGCGGCTGTGGGTGAGTCTCGCACTTATCCTCGTGGCATCGGCAGCTGGCCTAGTGCAGCCCCGCATCATCCAGTTCTCGATCGACCGGGGTCTCGTTGGGGGTCATCTTGACGAGTTGAACCTGTGGGCACTTGCGTACGTCGCCACCCTCGTGATCGGCTGGCTTGCCTCGTACTGGCAGACGTGGCTGCTCTCGTGGGTTGGTCAGCGCATCCTTTTCACGCTGCGGACCCGGATGTTTGACCATCTGCAAAAGCTCAGCTTGCGGTATTACGACCGAGAGCGGATTGGTCACATCATCAGCCGCAACACGAGCGACGTCTCGGCAGTGAACGAGGTGCTCACGCAGGGGCTCCTGCAGTCAATCGCCGACGCCTTCACCTTGGTAGGCACGGTCGCGCTGATGCTGACGATGAGCGTGCGCCTCACGCTCGTCACCATGATCGTGCTGCCGGTGATGTACTTCCTTGCGCGGTGGTTTGCGACAGGTTCCAGGCCTGCATACCGGCGCATCAGGCAGTCCGTCTCGGCCGTCAATGCAATGCTCGCCGAGAACATCGTCGGCATGCGTCTTGTGCAAGCGTTCCGGCGTGAGGATCGCAACTTCGACGAATTTGACGTGATCAACAAGGAGAACGTGCGCGCCCAAAAGGACGCAATCTTCTTCCACGCTGGCGTCATGCCAATCCTCGACCTCGTGGATGCGGGTGTGACCGGCCTGCTGCTGTACGTTGGCGGGCACTGGATCCTCGGGGGTGACGCGCCCGAGCTGAGCATCGGTGTGTTGACGGCCTTCATGCTGTATAGCGCCCGGTTCTTCGAGCCGATGCGAGACCTCGCGGCGCGTTGGGATCAAGTGCAGGCGGCGCTCGCCGCCGGTGAGCGCATCTTCCACCTGCTGGATCTCGAACCGGACGTGAAGGATCGCCCCGGCGCGAACCCGATGCCTGCGATCAATGGCGTCGTCCGATTTGAGGAGGTCACGTTCGGCTACGACCCGGCGAGACCCATCCTCGACGGCGTGTCCCTTGAGGCGAAGCCAGGCGAAAGGATCGCCCTAGTCGGGAGGACCGGGGCCGGGAAAAGCACGATCATCCGCTTGGTCATGCGGTTCTATGATGTGCAATCAGGGCGCGTCACCATTGACGGAATCGACGTGCGCGACGTGACCCAACGGTCTTTGAGATCGCAGATGGGGTTGGTGCTCCAGGAGCCCTTCCTGTTTGCGGGGACGATCCGGGAAAACATCGCGTTCGGTCGGCCAGAGATTCTTGAAACGCCGGAGGGGCAACGCGCGATCCGGGAGGCGGCGGAAGTTGTTGGCCTCCGAGAATTCATTGAGACACTCCCGCGCGCGTGGGACGCCCCCGTGGAGGAGCGCGGCGGCAATCTCAGCGGCGGTCAGCGTCAGTTGATATCGCTGGCACGCGCCTTCCTGGCATCGCCCCGAATCCTGATCCTTGATGAGGCGACCTCGTCGGTCGATACTGAGACGGAGGCGGCGATTCAAGCGGCGCTCGACAAGGTCCTCGCGGGTCGCACCGCCTTCATCATCGCTCACCGCCTCTCAACCGTGAAGCAAGCGAGCCGGATCCTTGTCATCGACGGAGGCACGATCGTGGAGCAAGGTACCCACGATGAGTTGCTCGCGCGGGGTGGGTACTACTTCCGTTTGTACACCCTTGGGTTTGCTCCGGGTGGTGAGGAAGCCGAACCCGTGACGATGGCCGGTGCGTCCTAAGGCTTCAGTTGGCGACGGCTAGGTACCGGCTTCCGTCACACGTCGCAGCGGGGACGAGCCGTTCGTCGCGTGGGCACTGAGAGGCGGCTGTCCGGCCGGGATTGGCCCGTGGGAGGCGTGCGCTACGCGGGTGGTGCGGACGTTGGGGCGGCGATTCCTGTGACCCGAAGGCTTGTGCGGGCGATCTCCTCGCCGTCGACCTGAAGGCTGAACGTCAGGCGCTCTGGCCGTCCGAAGGTCACACGAGCCTCGAACGCGAACATGCATGGCAGGTCTTCGTGAGTCTGGTACCCGAGCGGACGTGCTAGTTCCACGCGAGTTGCCGGCATGACGCCGCCGGTTGCCACGCCTTCCTCGTCTCGGATGTCGACCCGCATCTCGAATGGTCGGTAGGCGTCGCCCGCCGGGACCGACAGCTTGATTGCCAGAAAGAACCGGTGCTCGGACGGGAACTGGTGGATCATCAGCCGGTCCCAGCCGGCACCGAGCACGAAAAGCTTGCCGTCGTGAACTTGGGCGGCGTCGCAGAGCACAAAGCACTCGGCACGCACCCGGGTGCCAAGCAACGCACGCAAGGTCAGCGCGTCGTCAGGCTCGAGACTCATGATCGTTCCTCGCAGCACCATACGAGCGTGCGCCTGACTTGCCCTACGTTCAGACGCAAGGTCCTACCGGGTCACGCGGCGACCAGCTCCTGTTTAGACGCTTGATGCCCGCCAGTCGAAGACTACGCCGACGTATTCGTCCTTTCGGTGCGCAAGGCCTGCGTACGCCTCCTGACAACGCTCAGGCGAGAGCACGTGCGTGATTAGCGGGTCGACCACCAACGCGCCAGAATCGATCCATCGAAGCAGCTGAAGGTAGTTCCCTTCGATGGTAGCGCGGGCGCGTTCGGTGTCCGCGGCGATCGGGAACGTCCATTCAAGGGCACCGACCATGCGGATCGCCAGGAGGTGGATGCGGGCAAGGGTTGGGGTCAGGTCGCCCGGGTACGGTGCGCGTGGGCTGCCGAGCAGGATTACCTCGCCGTGGCGCCCAGCCATCTCCGTCGCCTGGGCGACGAGCGAGCTATCACCGATAGCCTCGACGACAATGTTTGCACCGCCGCGATCGTCGTGAGCCCCCACCCAATGTCGAACGACGGCGACGGGATCGACCTCGCGCGAGTTGTGGACGTTTCGAACCCCGCACCGTTCAGCGAGGTGCAGCCGCATCTCGGAGACGTCGAAGGCGATGACTTCGGCACCTGCGAGCTTGAAAAGCTGGGCGGCGAAGTTGCCCACGAGGCCGAGCCCGATGATCGCAACTCGGTCGCCCGCCTGTACTGCTGAGGCACGCAGGGCGGACATCGACACGCCGGCCATCCGGGCAAACACGGCGCGACGCCCGTCCATTGCTGGATCGACCGGCAAGGCGAAGCGCGCGGCGTTGGCCCGCACGACCGAGGCGTGGCGGCTGAACGTCAGCACACGGTTGCCGATCGCCACGTTTTCAACTCCTGGTCCCGTAGCCACGACCGTACCGAGGTGGCCGTACCCGGTGCGTGCCGGGTAGATCACCGGTTGCGACCGGTATATCGGAGGCGTACGCGGCATGAGGTTGGTGAAAAATGATCCCTCAGTGCCGGCGCTGACGACCGAGTACTCGGCTTCAACAAGCGCCTCGCCGTGGGCTAGTGATTCCGGGCGCACCTCGACCTGCTCAAGTTCGGCGGTCTCTGGCGCGGTGAATACGATTCCCCGACCCTGCATTTCCGATAGTCCTCCGATGGGACAGAACCGCCTGCTGCGTCCGTTAGAAGATTCCCGTGCGCGAACGGCGGGCACACGGTGTCACCAACCGGGACCCGCAAGGCGTCACCATACCCGCGGCACTTGGACCGCGATGCATGGCGGTAGCCTTGCGGGAGCTCGCATGGTGAACCCGATGCCTACCCCGCAAGATGATCGACCCCTCGCCGGATACCGCGTCCTCGACCTGTCGCGCGCATTGGCTGGGCCGCATTGCACGGGCCTGCTGGCCGACATGGGCGCGTCGGTCACAAAGGTAGAGGACCCGCGCGGAGGCGACGAGACGCGCGCCTGGGGGCCGCCATTCCATGGCGCGGAGAGCGCCTACTTCCTCGCGGTGAATCGCTCGCGCCGTAGCGTGGCCGTCGACCTCAAGGATCGTGAGTGTCGGGATCTCGTCATGGAGATGGCCTCACGCGCTGACGTCATCGTCGAGAACTTCCGTCCCGGAGTTGCGGCGAGGCTCGGCCTTGGCTACGAGGACGTTCGCCGACTGAATCCCGGCACGGTTTACGCCTCTATCTCGGCGTACGGTCAGGATGGGTCAGCGGCACGCGAGGCGGGCTACGACCTGATCGTTCAAGGTACCGGGGGCCTGATGAGCGTGACTGGGGAACCGGGTGGCGGTCCGGTCAAGGCAGGCGTGGCGCAAGCCGACATCATTGCGGGGACCAACGCGGCAGTCGCGATTGTTGGCGCACTGCTGGCGCGCGAACGACGGGTCGCCCGCGGGGGAGCGCCCCATGGGGAATACCTGGATGTGGCCTTGTTTGATGGTCAGGTTTCGCTCATGGGCTACCACCTCGTGAGCAATTTGGTCTCGGGGCGGGTGCCGGGTCGGACGGGCAATCGCTTCCCGTTCATCGTGCCGTACCAGGCATTCGCGGCGAACGATGGTGATCTTGTGGTGGCCGTGCCGAACGAGCGCCTCTGGCGTGCGTTCGTCGGGGTGATCGACAGGCCGGATCTGCTCGACGATGACCGTTTCGCCGACAACCGTGCACGGGTGCATCACCGGGAAGTGCTGGTACCTGAGCTTGAGGCAACGTTCCGTCGGCGATCGGTCGACGACTGGCTTGTCGCGCTTCGCGATGCCGGCATCCCTTGCGGAGCGATCAATGACATCGGGCAAGTCGCGCGAAGTTCGTACATCGCCGACCGAGGGCTCCTGCACGAGGTTACGGGGCACGATGCCGGCCCCGTGCGCATCCCAGGGCAGCCGTGGCGAACTGGTCTGCCTGCGGAACGCTTGCCCATGGTGCCCCCGGGCCGCCCCCCGCGACTCGGCGAACATACCGAGGAGGTGATGCGCGAGGCGGGTTGGGCCGAGTCGCAGATCTCTGACGCGTTGGCACGCGGCGCAGCGCGCGCTGGATAGACCGCCAGCCTCCCCGTTCGCGCCCCAAGCCGTCCAAATTCAGGAGGTCGCTGCTTCGTCGCGCCGGCGTCGGCTCATGCCGCGGATGTCCTGGACCCAACCGGGGATTGCAGCGATGAACTCGTCAGCGGCGACGGTTCCCTCGGTGAACGGGTCGCCGAGTGGCAGGACATGCGGCGAATCCGGGTCGGAAGGGTTCCAGAGAGCCAGGTCACTCCAGCCGTTCAG
>CAILQO010000248.1 GCA_903836285.1 uncultured Chloroflexota bacterium | reverse complement strand
GTTCCCTCGGTCGTCGCCTCACCAAGGGACGGCATACGCACCAACGTCTCGTCGCTCTTCATGCACGCCTCTCAAGCCGGCGGTCAGGGGACGTGGGGTAGTAGTTCTCGCTCCCGAACCTCCAACGGAGGCGCGGGAGGCTGCAACGGGAGAGAGGCCGAATGGTGAACATTCAGCTGACGACGGTTTGCAGTCCGCTCTCCCGACCCGTGGGTCATGCGATCACTCGCCGTCGCTGTCCTCCTCCCGGTTGAGCCGGTGGAGAACGCCACCAAGGGTGAGCGCAAATGCCGTGCCGCCGTCAGCGAAGTCGGGAGCCAACGCCACGGAGACAACCGTCGACGTATGCAGGCCTTCACTGATTGAGTGCCATGTCAGTCCTTCGTCATCTGACACGTGGACACCGTCGGTCGTACCCGCAATGATGGACCGGTTCCAGACGGCCCCCGGAGACACCACAAGTGAGAGGACGCCACTCGAGGATCGCCCCGGACGCTCCGCGATCCAGAGCTGGCGGCCACCCCACATCGGTCGCTGGACAAGTGAGCCGACGCCGACAAAGAAACCGTTACGCACCGTCGCGCGATCGCCGCGGTAGTCGGACGGGAACGCGGTTGTGACCCAACGCGCGGTAGTGATTTGGTCGATCACCGGTTGCCATGTGGCGCCCCCATCCACGCTCCGCCAGACGGTGATTGTCGACTGGGGAGTGTCACCGCGGAACTGCTGACGCGCGCCCGGCGCCCGATCGCGGTCACGGCGGGTCGCCCCGGTTGCCGAGAAGGTCGAGGCGACCAGTGTCCGGTCGAGCAGGTAGTTGGGGGACAGCGCCACTGAAACGATCTCATCGTCCGACGATGGCGAGGCGATGGAGCGCCATGACCGGCCGCCATCCTCCGAAACCGCGATTGACGTTGCGAACGCGACGGCCAAGCCGATCCGGTCGCCGTCCGGGATGGACGCGTACGACGCAATCCTCGGGGCATCTGCTTCGATGATGACCGGGTGCCACGAATCCCCGCGGTCGTCCGACCGGTACACGCCTTCGGCGAGTACGGTGTGGAGCGTGCCTGACGTTGCATGATCCGGCGCCAACGAAAGTGAGAGCACCTGCGAACCGGGGAGAACACCACTGACCGCCTCCCAGGTCAACCCTGCATCCCGGGAACGCAGGACGCCGTCCTCGACGCCAGCCGCGTACAGCGTCTGGTCGTCGGCGAAGGCGGGGGAGACTGCGATGACTGACATTGATCGTGCGGCAACGCCCTCCGAGGCGCGGCCCCAAGTCGCACCGTTGTCCGTCGAACGCCACAATCCGCCTTGGTGTGAACCGGCGATCACGGTTGCACCAGTGGTGTCGGATACGAGCGACATGACGGCGGTCGTCTCGATGCCATCGCCGCCGACGGCGTGCCACGAGGCGCCGCCATCCGTCGAGCGGTACACCCCGTTTCCAGCCGATCCGGCGTAGATCGTCCGGTCTGCGGCGTATCCGGAACTGAACCAGACCGCGTTGATCGACCGATTGTCGAGGCCGTTCGACGCCTCCTTCCACGATCCGCCGCGGTCACTTGACCGGAAGATCCCCAAGTCCTCTGAAGCTGCAAGCACCACGCCGTCGTCGGCAAATGCGGGCGAAAACGCGATGGCCTGGATCGCTTCGGAATCGAGGCCTCGGTCGACAGCACGCCATGCACGCCCACCGTTTGTCGATCGGTGCAAGCCACCGTTGGTCACCGCAAACGCGACCTCGTCGGCCTCGAACGCTGGTGACGTCGCGACGGCGAGCACTGAGAGGTCGCCAAGGCCAAAGTTGGAGGCTGAGAACGTTCGCCCACCGTTGGACGAGCGAAAGATTCCGCCAGCTGCTGTGCCTGCGAGAACGACGGTGTCTCCCGCACCGTCAATGGCGACGGCAATCGACGTCACGGCGACCGGACCCTGCCAGAAGTCGACGGCGCTCCAGGTGACACCCCCGTTCGTGCTCCGCATTACGCCGCTGCCGAGCGTGCCCGCCCACAGTGTGCGATCCCTTGCGTACGTCGGCGACGCCGCGAGGGCCTGCACGTATGGGCTGGTCAGCCCGGCGTTGCGTGCCTCCCACGTGCCACCGCCGTCGATTGACGCGAAGCATCCCGCGGTTGTGCCCGCGAAGGTCACCGGGCCATCTGGGCCATCGACATGGATCAGGGCGAGGATCGTCCCGCCCCAGCCGAGGACCGGGCCGATCGGTTCCCAACGCCCGTCGAGGGGTGCGGATCCAGTCGTTGGGGACGGTGTCCCACCCTGATCAAACGCGCCGGGGAACATGACGATCTTGCTTGGATCTGCGCTCATCTCAGGTTCCTCGTGCGAACGGGAGAGGTCCCCGCTCCCTGCTCCTCCCCGCCGCAGCGGGCGAATACTCGGGTGACGACGGGAGTCGCGGCCCCTGCCGCTCCCTCGCTGCGGCGTGCGCGCAATTGCTCAAGGGTTTACTGCGGGATTCGTCTTGTCAGTCAGGATCAATGCCTCGGTGGTGAGTGCCATGCATCCGGCGCTGACAGCGAACTCAAGCGCGCCCCGCGAAACCCGGTGCGGATCGAGAATCCCAGCCTCGGTCATGTCCACGATTCGGTCTTGGATGGCGTCGTACCCATGTCCCGGGGGTGCAGCCCGAAGCTTGGCAAGGATTGAGCGATGGTCGCGCGCGGCGTTGCGAGCGATCCACTCAGTGGGTGCCTCCATTGCCCGCATCAGGACGCGCACACCGACGGCTTCGTCGTGTCCGAGGGTTTCCGCGAGGGCGCGGAGGGCAGGCAAGCAGGCGAGGTAGGCAGCGCCGCCGCCGGGTACTAAGCCTTCCTCGGCGGCTGCACGAGCCGCCACGATTGCCTCCTCGCCTCGCTGCTTGCGAGTTTCCCGCTCACGTTCCGTTGGTGCCCCGACCTTCAGTACGCCGACGCCTCCGGAGAGCTTGCCAATGCGTTCGCGCATCTTGTCACGCTCGAAATCCCCTTCGGCGGTCGGCAGGAGCTTTTTTATCTCGGAGATGCGCGAGCGGATCGCACCCTGGTCGCCCGCGCCCCCAACAACGCTGAAGAAATCGCGGTTGCACCAGACGCGACGCGCACGCCCGACGACCTCGCGACCGGCGCTCTCCATTTGATCACCAGCGTCTTCGGCGACCAGGCGCCCGCCTGTCAATATCGCGATGTCCTCCAGGATGCGGACCCGACGGTCACCGGCGCCGGGTGCCTTGATGCCGATGCACTTCAGGACGTCGCGTTCATGATTCGCGGCGAGCAGGCCAAGGGCCGTGCCGGTGATCTCGTTCGCGAAGATCACGAGACCGCCAAAGCGATCGCCGGCCTGCTTGCGTGTGAGCACCATCTCGAGGAGCGGAAGGAGTTGCTCCGCACGGTCGAGGTTCAGGTCAGTCGCGACCACGAGCGGGTTCTCGATCACCGCTTCCATCCGGTCGAGGTCGGTGCAGAAGTGTGACGAAACGTATCCGCTGTCCCACTGGAGTCCCTCGACGTACTCGCGGTCGGTGCGCATCGTCGAGCTCTCCTCGACGATCAGCACCCCGTCGGTGCCGATGATGTCAAGCATCTCCGCGACGTACGAGCCGATTTCGCGGTCTCCGCCAGCGGCGGCGATGGCAAGCGCGCGCACCTTCTCCGGATCGTCCATCGGCGTGGCCTGGGCCTTGAGTGCCTCAAGCGCAGTCGCGAGACCCTTCTCGATGCCCCGACGGATCATCATCACGTTGGTACCGGCCGCCGCTTGGTAGTTCGCGCCGTGGAGCAAGGCTTGCGCAATGGTGGCCGCAGTCGCCGCGCCGTTGCCGACCTTCTCGCGCACCTGCCAAGCCATCTGGCGGATAAGCATGGCGCCCATGTTTTCGTATGGGTCAGGGAGTTCGATAATTCGCCGAGCGATCGTGCCCGCGTCAGTCAGCAGCTCTGGTGCGCGCGTCGTGATTACCGGTGCCATCACCACCGCTCGAGCTTGCGGCCCTAGCGTCACGCGCAGGACGTTTGCCATGAGATCGACGCCCCGGGCCATCGCGACGCGCGCGCGGGGCTTGAGCAGGACGTCCCGGTAGGCCTTCTGGGGCATTGCGTGCTTCTCGGTGGTGCGCGTCGTCAGGGATGTGCGCAGACCCCGCGATTCTACCCCCCTTGTTCGGAGGCGCCGTTTGGTCCGATCTCGGAGGCCGGTACTGCCGTGCGGCGCGCAGGAACCACGCCTGCCTGATGCACCCGGCGAACGGTCCGGTTGCGTCTGCATTGTGACTCGGCGACGGGGCCCAGCCCGACGATCCCACCGGTGCACCGCTGACTATCAAGCTTGCACGGAGGTGACGGCGGTGGCGAAGTCGCCACGCGGTGGCAGGCGTACCATGGCCATCCTCACCTCGGTGGAAATGGCGTCCACGCGTGCGTCGGCTCGTGCCGGAACGCTTCGGCGTGGCAACGCTCCGACCACGACCGTCGCAGCCAACTTCCAGTTCCCTAAAAATGGCGCAGCGGTGGTCGACGCATTGAATCGCCGTTTCGCCGCCGACATTGCCAGCCTCACGGCAACGGATGTCGAAGGCAACTCATCTGGCAGCGATGTTGAGGGGCTGAAACCGGGTGCGCAGCTCGCCACGCGACTAGAGACCGATGATCTGCGCTGCGACTAGTCAGAGCGTCGGCTTGCACGGATTGCGGTTGTGCAGGACCGACTGCGTTCCTTCTTGTCCGGCATGTCTGGCTGTGGGTTGGTGCTACCGGACGAACGCCACAAGGCGTTGACGGAAGCGACGCACTGCCTCGGTTGCCAGAGAGCAGTCGAGTGCGCTAACGGGCGTCGAAGCGGTACCCGCAATTCGGCGTTGTGCAGTCACGCAGAGGAGTTCGGGCCGACCTATCACCCTCGCCTTCCCTCCTCGTTCAGAACGGCGTGGAGTTGGGAGTTCGGCCCGTCGGATAACTCCTACGATCGGGCGGTCGAAGAGGCGCTAGCAACATTCTGGCTGGATCCGCCGCCGCCACTGGGCGCACCGAAGAGCGACTGGAGCAACGCGCGGCCGATCACACTCGTCAGCACGCCAAAAAGCGCCAAACCAACAAGCATCGTGGCGCCGCCGATAATCCGACCCATTGCCGTCACCGGCTGCACGAGCTTGGCGTCGTTTTGGGTGACCATATCGCCGTACCCGGTGGTCGTCAATGTGACGACGCCCCACCACATTCCTGCGGGAATGCTGGTGAATGCGCTGCCGTCAACATCCTTCTCGGCGTAGTAGCCGAGCGTCCCGCTTACGGTGATCGCACAGAGGACCGCGATTGCATAGATCTGCAGGTCGATAGCGAAGGTGTTGGACTTGCCCTCACCTGCGACCTTTATCGCGCGCTGAGCAAACGCGAGCTTAATGAGCTTGAGCACGCGGAGGACCCGGAGCACCCGGAGCGCCCGCAATGCCTCGAGGCCAGTCACGTCGAGCAATGACAAGTACGTCGGGAGGATTGACAGCAGGTCGATGATCCCACCTATGCTGAACGCGTACGCTCGCTTGTCGGGCGCCTGGTACAGGCATCGGATGTAGTCCAACGTGAAGATCGCAACGAGTACATACTCCGCGTTCGTGAACCACGATGCGTAGTCGTCGCCGACGCCCGGCAGCGTCTCGAACACCATGAGGGCAACTGCAATGATCGCGAGGACGGTAACTGCGACGTCACTCATGGGAATCGGGGGGGCCGGTGCACGTGATGATCGCACCGTACTCTCCCCATGGCTCTCAGATTCCGCCTCGGCGGGACGCCCGAATAGCGTGGTCATGACCGCGCGACCAATGACACTGGTCAGAATGCCGAACAGCGCCAAGCCAGCGAACATCGTGGCGGCGGCGACAACCTTCCCGGGCACTGTTGAAGGCACCATGTCGCCGTAACCGGTCGTCGTGATCGTGACGATGGCCCACCACATCGCGGCGGGGATTGATGAGAACGAGGTGTCCTCAACGTCGAGTTCGCTGTAGTACGCGAGGGTGGATGAGATCACGAGCACCGTCGCCAAGGCCATCGCGTAGATGGTGATGTCACTCGCGAACGATGACTGTTGCTTCGATGCACGCTGGGCGCTCAATCGCGCCTGATCTGACGCAAGCTTCATGAGCTTGATCATCCGGAGCACCCGGAGCACTCGAAGGGTGCGCACCACGCGCATCCCTGCGTTCGGCAGGAACGCCAGCAGTGCGGGAAGAATTGAGAGTAAGTCGACGAGTCCCCAGAAACTCTTGACGTACTTCCAGCGGTCTGGGGCGACCCAGATGTGCATCACGTACTCTGCGGTGAAGGCAAGCACCAGAATTGTCTCAGCAACGGCCAACCACGAATCGACCGGTTCGCCGAGCGCCATGGACTCAAGGATGAGGCTTGCGACTGATCCGAAGATCAGGATCACGGTCGCCGCGGAAGTTCTTCGGAACTCAACCGTCGACGGGTCGTTGAACGCACGGCGTACCGTTTCCCGGAAACCGCTGCTGCTCTCGGCCTGACTGGCGGCCACCATCACTTCCTCTCCTCCGTGCGCCAAGCGTGACCGGCGCTATCGCAAACTTCGTGCCAAGCCGAGTCGATCGGCGAGTGCTTGGACAATCGCACGCTCCTCCGCCCCAAGCTCGGTCAGCGGTGGCCGAACCGGTCCAGCGGGCAGGCCACAGAGCTCCATGGCGTACTTGACGCTGGAGACCTCATATCCGCGCCGACGCGCCCTGATTGCGTAGAAGTCCGAAACTTTCTCTTCAAACACACGACGACATGCATCGAAGTCGGCGCGTCGTGCTGTTTCGAACAGCTCCAAGCTGACCCATGGCATGAAGTTGGCAACGCTCGACGTGAATCCTTCGGCACCAGCCGCGAAGTAGGTGTGCACCATGTCGTCGCCGACCCCGCCCACCCACGTGAGCCGGTCACCAATGCGGGCGCGGATGCGCGCCCACAAGCGAAGGTCTGCAGACCCATCCTTGAACGCCACGACGTTTGGCGCCGCGTCCACAAGCTTGGCGACCGCGTCAGGTGAGAAGACTGCCCAGTCGCGTGCATACGGAAGCACGCCAATCTCGACCGCGGAGGCGATGCTGGCATAGAAGGCGATAAGTCCGTCGTCGGGTGAGGGTCCGTAGGCCGGAGGCAGGATAAGGATCCCGGAGGCACCGGCTTGCTCCGCCACGCTGGCGAGTTTCTGCGCTTCGCGCACCTTGCCGCCGACACCGCAGATGACGCCAGCACGTCCGGCGCTGGCCTCGATCACCGCGCGATGGACTGCCTCAACTTCCTCCGCAGCGAGTGAGTACAGCTCGCCGGTGCCCCCTGCAGCGACGAGCGACGTAATCCCGTGGCGCACCATCCAGTCGACGTTGTGCCTGAGCGCAGGCAAGTCGAGGTCGAGGTTGGCTTGAAAGGGTGTGATTGGGAACGCGGTCACCCCGCGGAGCTGCGCCTGCAGTGCCTGATGCGTCGACATCGTCTTGATGGTCACCCGTGTGCGGGGCACAGTGCCGCGCACTCACGGCGGCGTTGTGCAGGATTTGCTCCGGCATGGTACCGGCGACCGCCGAACCGACGAAGAGAACGCTGCTCACCGGCCGACGCCATCGTAAATGCGAAGGCCATGGGCACGCGCCTATGAGCTCAAGCGACACAGCGGCGATCAGGCCCGGCTGAAGCCGTTAGGACGTCAGCCCCGCCCGAGCAGCGCTCGCAGCGAGGCTCCACCACCGATCCGACCACGGAGCTTGGCCTGCCAGACTGCGAGGAAGATCGCGAGCGGGACCAGGAGGTGGGGCGCCCACGTGTTGTCCGTCACCCGCAATACGTCTGAACCGACGGCAACGGGCTGGCCCACCACCCCGAGAAGTACAAGCCACGAGAAGACTGCGAGGCCGGCTCCGAGGTAGCCATTGACGACACAAGCGAGTGATCCGACCCCGGTCAGGACGACCGCAACGATCACGAAGTTCTCAGTTTCCATGGACTGCGGACGATAGCGATGTGAGTGGTTCGAGTCAAGGTTGCCGGTCGGCCATCGACCGTGCGTGCAGGTCACCCGGGAGGAGCAACTTGGGCGCTACGCCTGGGCGACGAGACACTCCAGTTCTTCAAGGCGCGCCTGAGCGTCGAGCCAACGTTCCTCGGCATCCCGCAGCCTGCCGTACACCCGGTCGTGCTCCATTCCGAGCGAGGCGAGCACCGAACCATTGCCGCTGCGCGAGGCACTTTCGAGCGACGCGTTGACCGTCTTCAACTCCTCCTCGAGGGACGCTGCCTCTGCCGCCGCTCGTGCAAGCCGCTCGCGGGCAACCTTAAGTTCGCGGGCGTCTGGCTGCCCTCGTACCACCTTGACGGTTGGCGATTGCGCGTGCGGAACTGCCCGCGCAATGGCGCTCGCCTGCGCGAAGGAGGGCGGTGTTGGCGGCGAGCTGGCCTTTACCGCGACTGGAGCGCCCTTGCGCGCCGCGCGTATGGCAGACCACGTGCCTTGGTGCGCGACCATCCGGCCGTCGGCGACTTCCCAGACGTGCGTGGCAAGGCCGTCGACGAGGAAGCGGTCGTGTGAAACAAAGATGATGGTGCCGTCAAACTGATCCAGTACCGCCTCGAGCGCCTCGCGGGCGTAGATGTCGAGGTGGTTCGTCGGCTCGTCCAAGACAAGGACGTTGGCGGTGCTGAGCGCCAGTTGGGCGAGCGCGAGTCGGCTCCGCTCACCACCCGACAGAGCGGTGACCCGCTTGAACACGTCGTCACCGGTAAAAAGGAACCGCCCAAGGTATGTGCGGGCTTCGGTCTCGCTCATCGAACGCATACTGAAAACGCTCGACAGGACCGTGCCAGTCAGGTCAAGCTGCTCGTGCGCCTGTGCATAGTACCCCACTTGCACCCCGTACCCGAGGTGCGCCCGGCCCCTGACCGGCACGATTTCGCCCATGAGCACCCGGAGGAGGGTAGTCTTGCCGGCACCGTTCGGGCCGACAATTGCTATTCGATCCCCGCGGGCGACTTCGGTGTCAGCGCACGTGACGAGAGGCGTGAAAGTCCTGGCTTGTGCGGATGCCTCCAAAATGAAGGGCATCCCGGGCGACTGGCCGCGGAGACCCGAGCCGGCGGGAGCATCGGGCGCAATCCCCAATGACTCAGTTGCTAGGACCACATCGCCCGCCCGCAAGGTGGCGGTGATCGCGAGCCTCAGCTTTCCGGGTTCCTTCGGCGGCCCGACACGTTCGAGCCGGTCAAGGAGCTTCTGGCGCCCGCGTGCCTGGCGCGACTTGACGCCGGCCTTGTAGCGACGGATGAACGCCTCGGTGCGGGCAACGTGCGCCTGTTGCGTGGCGAAGTCGCGCCGAGCGCGTGCCTCACGCTCGGCACGCTGGCGCGCAAACTGGGTGTAGTTCCCAACGTACGCCTCGAACTCACCGTCGGCAATCTCCCACGTACGCGTCGCCACCGCGTCGAGGAAGTGCCGGTCGTGAGACACCACGACGACCGCAGGTGAGGCGCTGGTCAGGTACGTCTCGAGCCACTCCGTTGCCTCGACATCGAGATGGTTGGTTGGCTCGTCAAGGAGAAGAAGGTCCGCGCCGCCTAGGAGGATCCTTGCGAGGGCTGCCCGGGTGCGTTGACCACCGCTGAAGCTCGCAACGTCCCGCCCAAGGTGGGCGTCCGGGATGCCCAACCCAGCGATGGTCTCATGGAGACGATGCTCATAGGCGTAGCCGTCGCGGGCCTCAAGCTGCTGCTGTAGGGAGGCGTGTCGGTCGAGGAGGGCCGCGACTGCTTCGTCGGTGTTTGCCGCCTCAAGGCCCTCCTCGATTGCACGGAGCTGGGCTTCGATTAATCGTGTCGCGGCGAAGGCCTCGAGGAGGTATGCCTCAAGCGTCATGCCCGCAGGGAAGTTGACCTCCTGCGGAAGGTACGCCACTCGATCAGGCGGGGGAAGCGAGACGTTGCCGCGGTCGGCCGCCTCAAGGCGCGCCAGGATTTTCAGGAGCGTGGACTTTCCTGCCCCATTCACGCCGACTAGCGCGATTCGATCTCGGGGCTGGATTTCGAAAGTGACCCCCGCAAAGACGTCCTGGGCGCCGAATGCGTGGCCAAGACCGCGGGCAGTGGCGAGTGCCATAACTGTCGAAGTGTACGGAGGGCACCTGCCGGTGGTTGCGTTGGGTGGCTACTCGTCGCCGTGCCCGCGGTCCAACGGTTGGTGGTGCAATGGTCGAATGACCCAGTCGCCGGGTGGCAGGGCCGTTGCGGGCGGCTGGCAGTGCGCGCTCCGATAGTCAGTCAAGCCAACCTGATCGCGTTGGTGCGTCATGGTTACAGTCCCGCTCTCGGTTGGCAGGAGGGGCACGCGTGCGTTCCTCTTTGCGCGACCACGCTGCGCTCAATCGTTGCGCCGCATCGAGGGCATGGATGGCCGTGCCGGCGGAACACCAGCAGACGGGATTGGTGAGTACCCGGCACACCGTCCGCGTCGCGATAGTCGGCGAGTGTCGTGCCCCCATTGGCAACCGCGTCCGCGAGTACCGCCACGACGGCTTCGGTGATGCGGACAACCGCAGTGCCGTCGACCAACCTGCTTGGGGTTGCCGGGTGGACTCCGGCGGCAAAGAGCACCTCATCGACGTAAATGTTGCCGAGGCCAGCGAGTACACGCTGGTCGAGGAGGACCGCCTTCACGGCTGCGCGACGACCGGAAAGTCGAGCTGCCAGGTAGCTGGCGCTGAATCCGTCGCCCCGATCGTTTTTGAGCATCTCCGGTTCTGGCCCCAGGCGTCGTAGCACCTGCTCCAATGACGACCGGCTGGGCACGAGCGTAATCCGCCCGAACTTCCGTTGGTCGCAGAATGCAATTGCCTTGCCGTCATCCATCGTGAGCATCGCCCGACGGTATCGGGGCGGCGGCGCGTCGGCTCCGACAACCAGGAGTTGGCCGGTCATGCGAAGGTGGATGACGAGAGTGCGCCCGCGGTCCAGGCGCAGCAGGAGGTACTTGCCCCGTCGTCCGACGTCGATGCAGCGGGAACCCGGTAGGGAGTCTTGGAGCGGAATGCCGTGTGAAATCCCCTCGCAACCGGGCCAATCCAACGTGACACCCACAAACGCTCGCCCCCTGACATGCGTTTCCAGAGTGCGCCGGACGGTCTCAACTTCGGGCAATTCAGGCATCGGACTCCATTGTGCGTTGTGGCGACGAGGCACTGGGCGTCGCTCCGCTCCTCCGTTGCAGCCGGGGAGGGGAAGGGGGGAGCTGGCGCGTTGCTCCCAGAGCCGCGTGTAAACGGCACGCCGTGACTGTGGACAGCTGACCGGCATCATTGGGCGCAGTACATGGACCTCCCACGCACCCCCATTCAAGGCCACCTTGAGGCGCTGACCGCGGCGTTCGCGGCGCAGGGCCATCGTCTCTACCTCGTCGGTGGTCCCGTTCGCGACCACATCTTGGGGCGCGCCATCCATGACGTGGACCTCACGACGGCGGCAACACCCGACGAAATCCGGCGGGTAGCGTCGAAGGTAAACCCGTCCTCCGTGTACGACGTCGGCGCGCGTTTCGGCACGATCGGGATGATCTTCCACGACCCAAACGGGCAGCCTTGGCCAGTCGAGGTGACCACCTTTCGCACCGAGCAATACCTTGACGGGACGCGCAAGCCGGAGGTTCGCTTCGGGACGTCGCTCGAAGATGACCTGCGCCGGCGTTGTCATCAGATATAAGTATTCATACATTTGAACATTTAGCTGGTATGCGAGTTGATTTTAGAGCATTAAATGGGAAATCTGAAGAATGGTTAGAAGGAAGATATTTTACAACACTCGATTGGACAAGTACAACTTATTCTATGGATGCTGGTG
>CAILQO010000247.1 GCA_903836285.1 uncultured Chloroflexota bacterium | reverse complement strand
GGAGAGATTTGTTTTTTAAAAATGCTTATCTAAGATTATTAAATGTATTTAACTATCTATTAGAGAATTTAGTTCTCTTTAAATTGCAAAAATAATTATTATAATAAAAATTGATTGATGAAATATGAAATTCATTAATAAAAGAAATAGTTTGGTATTTCTTATAAATAATTTTCAGTATTTCGGTAATACTAGTTGCTATAATCAAGTTAAGTAATATTTTAAAAAATATCATAAAATATATAGAATAGACTCATAATATTATATTATAGGATGTAGCCGAAGACGAGGGAACTTCAATCCAATTTTAGTAAAGCAACGCAGACTAGCTATCCGGACATCTCCCGCGACCTCGTGTACGTCGACGACGTCTGCGAGGCGTTCGTGAAGGCGGCACTCGCGATGGGGCCGGGGTTGCACGGCGCATCGATAAACGTGGGCACGGGGACGTGCACGACGATGCGCGACCTCGCGGTGACGGCCCGCGACCTGTTTGGCATCGCTGGTGACCCGGCATTCCAAATGGAGGCGCGGGCGTGGGACGTCACCGACTGGTACGCCGACCCGTCTCGCGCACGCGACCGGATCGGGTGGGAGCCGCGGACGTCGTTGCGCGACGGGTTAGCCCGCACCCGTGAGTGGTTGGCGTCGCTGCCCGACATGGTGGCGTACGAGCGATCGTCGAAGCGATTTGGCCTCGACACTCGACATAGCGTGACGGCGGTGATCGCGTGCTACCGCGACGGCCAAGCGATTCCGATCATGTACCGGCGCCTCCGCGAGACGTTCGATGCGCTAAACGTCGACTACGAGATCATCTTTGTCAACGATTGCAGCCCAGATGACAGCGAGGCGACGATCCTGGCAATCACGCGCGACGACCCACGAGTGGTGGGGATCAGCCACGCGCGAAACTTTGGGTCGCAGGCAGCGTTCCGGAGCGGCATGGAGGTGGCGAGCAAGAACGCGTGTGTGTTGCTTGACGGCGACTTGCAGGACCCGCCGGAGATCATCGCGGAGTTTGTGGCGAAGTGGCGCGAGGGGTACGACGTCGTCTTTGGGCGCCGGGTGAAGCGTGAGGCGCCGTGGTACATGCAATTGGCGTACAAGGCGTTTTATCGGGTGTTCGATTATTTCTCGTATCTGGCGATCCCACATGACGCGGGCGACTTCGCGCTGATGGACCGCCGAGTGGTGTCGGCGCTGCTGCAGTTCCCGGAGCGCGACATGTTCTTGCGGGGGATGCGGGCGTTTGCGGGATTCCGGCAGGTGGGGGTGGACTACGTGCGCCCGGAGCGGATGTTCGGACGATCGACGAACAATCTGTTGCGAAACCTCGGGTGGGCGAAGCGAGGAATCTTCTCGTTCAGCGATGCGCCGCTCAACGCGCTGCTGTTTGTGGCGACGCTGCTGTTCGGCGCGACGGTGTTGCTCGGGGCGGTGCAGGTGACGCTACGCCTGCTCTTCCCGGACTTGGCGCCTCCGGGCGTGACGACGGTGCTGTTGGCGATTCTGTTCTTCGGCAGCTTCAACCTGCTGGCGATTGCCTTGGTGGGCGAGTATGTGGGGAGGATTTTTACGGAGGCAAAGGGGCGCCCGCGGTTCATTCGGCGTGCGGTGCTGCGCCGCGGCGAGGTGTTGTTGGCTGGGGAGCATGGGTCTGGAGGGGCGAGCCGGTGAGGGATGCGAGCTCGTCGGCACCTGACGCTCTGGAGAATGCCCTTCAGGGGTTCAACGCACCGGTACCAGCGCCGAGCGGATCAGGCGCCATCGGATTTCATGAGCGGGTTTGCCCCGTCTGCGGGCCAAGTGTGGCGTCGCGAGAGATTTGGCCCGCGAAGCTTGACACGGCGTCGCTTGGTGGGTTTGTCTACGCCTCGCGCAAAGAACCGGACGCGATGCACTTGCGGATGGTCGAGTGCGCGGGGTGCGCGATCCTGTATGCGACGCCAGCGCCGACGCCTGACGACCTTGCGAAGCTGTACCGTGCGGCCGCCTTCGACGGTGGCGAGGCCGGGGATGCGGCGGCGCGGACGTACGCACGCCTTGTTGACGGGATTGGCGCGACGTTGCCGAGCCGCGACGGGGCACTCGATATCGGCACGGGAACGGGCGCCTTCCTTGAGGAGCTTCTTGGTCGAGGGTGGACGCGCGTGCGCGGGGTTGAGCCATCGTCGGCCCCGGTTGCCTCAGCCCGTGCAGGGGTGCGCCACCTGATCGTTGAGGACATCTTCCGCCCGGGGATGTTCGGGCTGGAGCGGTTCGCCCTAGCGACCTGCTTCATGACGCTCGAACATGTTCCCGACCCGTTGGCGCTATCGATCGCGGTGCGGGAGTCGCTGGTGCCCGGCGGCGCGTTCATGGTGGTGGTGCACGACCGGCGCGCGGCGCTGAACCGAGTGCTGGGGACGCGATCGCCGATTGTGGATGTCGAGCATCTG
>CAILQO010000246.1 GCA_903836285.1 uncultured Chloroflexota bacterium | reverse complement strand
GCCGTACCTCGTGCCGAAGGGGTCGGTGACGGTCGACGGCGTGAGCTTGACCGTGGTGGGGACCGGCGAGGACTGGTTTGACACGTGGTTGATCCCGCATACGATCGCGGTGACGCACTTGGTGTTGCGCCCGGTCGGGAGCCGCGTCAACCTGGAGGCGGACATCCTGGCGAAGTACGTCGCGCGCGCGGTGGCCATCCGGGATGGCGGGACGGGAACGGGGTGAGTCCCTCACGCTTCATTGGCCCGCAGGAGGACCTGAACCGGTGACCTTGGCCACCATCCCCGACGCGATTGAGGCGTTCCGCGAGGGGCGCTTTGTGATCGTGGTGGACGATGCGGACCGCGAGAACGAGGGGGACCTCTGCATCGCGGCCGCCCACGTCACGCCCGAGGCGATCACCTTCATGGCGGTGCACGGGCGCGGCCTGATCTGCCTGCCGATGACCGGTGCGCGGCTCGACGCGCTGCAGATCCCGCCGATGGTTGCCGAGAACTCGTCGTCGATGGGCACGGCGTTCACGGTCTCGATCGAGGCGCGCCGGGGGGTGTCGACCGGGATCTCGGCGGCGGACCGCGCCCGGACAATCCGCGTGGCGATCGACCCGGCATCCCGCCCGGACGACCTGGCGCGGCCGGGGCACGTGTTCCCGTTGCGCGCGCGCGATGGGGGGGTGCTGGTTCGCGCGGGGCAGACGGAGGCGTCGGTCGACCTTGCGCGCCTGGCCGGGCTGGACCCGTCGGCGGTGATCTGCGAGATCATGGAGGACGACGGGTCGATGGCACGGCTGCCGTCGCTGCTGGCGTTCGGCGCACGCCACGGCATCCCGGTGGTCACGGTGGCGGACCTGATCGCGTGGCGCCGCCGCCATGAGACGCTGGTCCGGCGGGTGGCCGACGCCTCGGTGCCGATGCCGACCGCGTACGGCGACTTC
The DNA here is from genome assembly GCA_903836285.1 of uncultured Chloroflexota bacterium. GTDB lineage: Bacteria > Chloroflexota > UBA11872 > UBA12225 > UBA12225 > CAILQO01. The sequence goes on along the minus strand of CAILQO010000246.1, from coordinate 4,529 downwards.
GTGGTGCACGCCTACGCCGACGTGATCACCGGCGAGGAGCACGTTGCGCTGGTGAAGGGACCCGTGGCCACCGCAACGGAGCCGGTACTGGTGCGCGTGCACTCGGCCTGCCTGACCGGCGACGCCTTTGGGAGCATGCGCTGCGACTGCGGGCAGCAGCTGCAGTGGGCGATGGCAGCCATCGAGGCGGCGGGTACCGGCGTGGTGGTGTACCTCCAGCAGGAGGGGCGCGGTATCGGCCTGCACAACAAGCTGCGGGCGTATGCGCTGCAGGACACGGGTGCGGACACGATCGACGCGAACGTCCGCCTCGGGTTCCCGGCAGACAAGCGGGACTACGGCATCGGCGCGCAGATCCTGGCAGACCTGGGGGTGCGCCGCATGGTCCTGCTGACGAACAACCCGAAGAAGCTGGTGGCGATCCAGGGGCACGGCCTGGAGGTGGTCGACCAGGCGGCGATCCCGGTGCAGGCGTCGGCGCACAACATCCGGTACTTGACCACGAAGCGCGACCGCATGGGGCACGTGGCGAGTTTCACGGGACCGTAGCGCCGGGGATGGCCTCGCCGGTTGATCCTTGCACCGTATGCCCTCGTTCCTCTTGGGCCTTCCGTCGTTTTGCGCCGTGTCGCATGGCTCGTTCCTCGCCCCTCGGCGCTCGCGTCTTGTCGCGCAGCGCCTCCGCAGGAGAACTTTTTCCACCGTACGCTCCTTCGTTCACCTTCCGTCTTGGGGCGCCGCGTCGTAGGCTCGTGCCTCGCCCTGCGGCGCGGTGGGGGTCGGGGTTCTCCCGGGAGGTCGATCAAGATTCGTGGCGGTCTTCCGGGGAAGGGACAGGGGTTGCGTACTCGAGGTATGTATGCGCTGTCGCCTTGCTGTTCGGTGGCACGGTGTACGGTTCGCGCGAGGAGACGGCGGCATGGGCGAACGGTTCGAGGGCAGGCTCGTCGGTGGCGCGACGCACCGGCACGCCATCGTGGTTGCGCGGTTCAACGAGTTCTTCACCAAGGAGCTGCTTGAGGGTGCGCTTGCCGGGTTCCGGCGCCACGGCATCGGCGAGGAGCTGGTCGATGTGGCGTGGGTTCCCGGCAGCTTCGAGGTCCCGCTCGTGGCGAAGCGCCTGGCGGCGAGCGGCCGGTACGCGGCGGTGACCTGCCTCGGGGCGGTCATCCGCGGGGCCACCTCACACTACGACCACGTGGCGGGCCACGCTGCTGGGGGTATCGCGCGCGCGTCGCTTGACACGGGCGTGCCGGTCATCTTCGGCATCATCACCACCGAAAGCCTTGACCAGGCGATGGACCGCTCGGGGGCGAAGCTCGGGAACAAGGGTTACGAGGCGGCGGTCGCAGCGATCGAGATGGCGGACCTGATGGCGCATCTCCCCGTCGCCGACGCGTGACCCAGGCCACCGTCCCGGACGCACTCGTCGGCGCCGTGGAAGCCGCCGCTCGCGCACTCGGCTCGGCGGTGGCGTCGGTCGGGCAGGCACGTGGGAACCCCGTCGGCGCTCCCGGCGTCGCACGGCGCGTGGCCCGGGTCGCGCTTGCCGATGGCCGGGTCGTCGCGGTGAAGGTGAGTGCCCGTGATGCCCCAGCGGCCCGCGAGGCGGCGACCTTGCGCTTCCTGCATGACCGCGGGGCGTCGGTCGCGCAACCCCTGGCATGGGGTGACGATGGCGACGGGTGGCTGGCCACGGTGTGGGCGGGAGACGTGACACTGGACGCGGCGCTGGCGGGGGCATCCGATGCGCCTGTCGAAGCGCTTGGGCTGGGTCTGGTGGAGGCACTCGCGACGGTCGAAGCGGCGTTCGCTCCGCTCACCGCCGTTGGTGCGCCGCCGGGAGCCGTCGCGACGGCCCGGGAACTCATCGCGCCGTGGGTGGAGGCGGCGCCACCCGCACTGGAATGGTTGGGCGTGGAAGCCCGGTGGGCCTCGGTGGCCTACGTCGCGGCGTCCGGTGAGGCAGCAATCGCATCGCCTCTGACGGTTGGGCCGCTGGACTACCACGCGGGGAACGTCGTGACGGGCGCGTCGACCACGATCGTGGACCTCGCAGCCGTGGGGTGGGACTGGCCGGCACGGCGCGTCGCGCAATACACGTTCGCCACCGGGGCATCTCCGGGCGGGACGTTCCGGTCGGCGCTGGCGCGCCCGGTCGTGGAGGCGGCGGCGTCCATGCTGGCACTGGTGCACGGTGGGTCGAAGGCACGATGGTCGGAAGCGATTGCTGCCCATGCCCTCGTGTTGGTGGCGACCGCGGCGTGGCACCTCCGGGGCGTCGCGACCGGTCGGGCAGACCCGGAGCGGATGGCCTCATGGGGCGACGTGGACCGGCGGCGCGCATCGCTCAAGGCCGTCGCGGAATCATTGGCGCCGCTGAGACCCCATCGGTACCTGCGCCAAGCCCTTGCGCTCCCAAGCGCCACCCCCAATCACAGGTAGGCACCAAGCGTCCACCATCCTTCGTCGGGTGGTCAATGTGCGCTGTGAACGGCCGCCCTGGCAGGCCCGAGGAACGAGGGCATCCGGTGGAAAAACAAGGACGGCGTGCCCCAATCATTGCCCGTAAGGAGGAACGGGAGAGGGGTGACGCGGTCCCTACTCCGGCTGGCGGTTGGCCCACCACTCCAGTGCCGTGAGGAGGAACCAGAGCACCGCAAGCAGGAGGGCGCCGCCGATTATGATCACGGCGCCGATCGCCGCGGCAACCCCGCCGTACTGCACCGCGCCGAAAAGCACGACCAACCCAACCAAGATCGCGAAGCCGCCGAGCGCGAGCCGGCGCTGCAGCCGCGCGTACTGTCGGTCAACCTCGTGCACGGGTTCACGCACGGGGATCATCTCCCGGTCGCGCGAGCGGTCGCCATCTTGGTGCGTCGGGCCGTCGCTCACTGGGTGTCGCCGACTTCCTTGACCACAGTGACCCACGCCGGCTGGCGAACGAAGCCCATTGCCTCGTTGATGCGCAGCATGGGAACGTTTCGGCTGTTGTTCCAGGTCCGGATCTCGCGATAGCCGTTGGCACGGGCGTAGCCGACGGTCCGGGCCTTGAGCGCCTGCGCGATCCCGCGCCCACGGTACGCCCGCGCGACGGCGGTAAAGCCTTGCGTCAGGGTCGCGGCCACGCCCAGGTTGCGGTACAAGGCGCTCAGGCCCACCATGCGGTTGCCATGTGCCGTGTCGTGCGCGAGGAAGGCAGCGTCCGGGAGGGCTTCGGGGCTGTCGATAGCAAAGGCGCGCCAGGTGGCGTACGGCGACGGCGTGATCGGGTAGAGGGCCGGCTCGTCCTCCGTCGCAGCCACATCGAGCGCGTAGTACTCGGCAAGGAGTGCCTCGCGGGCCGCCTCGCCTGGCGCATCGCGAAGGACTTCGGCAAGGGTGCGGATGGTGATGCCGGGGACGTCGCCTGCGTGCACGTCGCTGGACGCGATCGCCCGTGAGCGTGGCGAACCATCCCGCGCGACCAGTCCGGCATCGCCCGGAAGAGGGGAAACCGCGAGGCGGGACTCCCACGACTGCTGGCGCTCAACATACCCGCGGGTGGCGGCGATGGCGAGGCTACGCGGATCGTCGGCCTTCACCTCGGACTGGAGCACGCTCCCGCCACGTGCAACAACGGTGGCTTCGGCCCAGTCGAGGATGGCGCGACCGAGCCCTCGCCCGCGCGCATCGGGCCGCACCATGGCGGTGACGCCGTAGCGCTGCGGGTGATGGAGCCAGGGGAGGTGGCCGACCTGACCGTACGCGAGCGGGCACCCATCGGTTGCGTCCCTGGCGAGGCTGCGGGCGCGCCAGTGGCGGGCGTCGTCCCACTGGGCATCCTCGAACCGCAGGGCGTCGATACCGGGAGGGGCGTCCGGGTAGGTGGCGGCGCGGATGGTGACCTCGGCCTCCCACGCGGTCGCGTCGGCGGGGTCAAAGGGCTGGAAGATTGCGCCGGGTGTCGGTCGCGGGACGGATGGTCGCTCGGTCATGGCATGTCACTTGGCGATGGGTACCGGAAGTCCTTGACGAGGGTACGGCGGGCGGGGGAGGGGTGGTCCATGCAGCTACTGTTCGCGGATTGGGCGGGCGAGGGTCACCCAGGCCTCGGCGCGCATGAACCCGGCAGCGTCGTTGACGTGAACCATGGCGGCGTTCGTCGCGTCGTTGAACGTCCGGATCTCGCGGATGCGCCGAGCGGCGGCAACCTCAATCGTCGCGCGCTTGAGCAGTTGGGCGACGCCACGCCCGCGCCACGCCCGGCGCACCCCGAGAAAGCCCTGGTGGAGGACGTCCGGGGTGGCATCACGCGCCTCGAGGTACGCGACGCCGACCATCGCGCCGTGCGCCATGGCCACGATCACCGCACCCCGGACGAACCCAGGCATGCGAGGCACGGAGTTCCGCCATGCGTCGAACGGCGGGTGGACGATTGGGTCAACCGTCGGGATGTCGGCAGTCGCCTCGACATCGAGGTCGAAGAGTTCCGCCTCGAGCGCATCGGTGGCGTCGGCCCCGGCCCCGTCGTGCAGCGCGGCGAACGT
>CAILQO010000245.1 GCA_903836285.1 uncultured Chloroflexota bacterium | reverse complement strand
GCCCCTTGCCTCTGATCCGGCGCACGGCCGGCATTCGCGGTGAAGCCCATGCCCGGGCGCATCGGCGGAGGGGCAGGACCGCCGACACGTGTGCCACCGCCCGACCATGACCGGATCGGTACTGGGGCGTCGGCATCGACGTCGTCGGAGGCGATGCGCCCCCACGACCCACCGGTTCCACCGCCGGGCCATGCCCCAAGTGCAATGGAGGCGACCCGATCGGTGGAGAGGCGTAGACCGTTGCCGTCGACCCATCGGACGGAGTCTTCCGGCAGTTCGCCGAGAAAGCGCGACGGGTCGTTGGACGCGAAGAAGCCGCGGAACATCCGCGACCGACACCCGATGAGGTAGAGGAACTGTTTGGCCCGGGTGAAGCCGACGTAACAGAGGCGGCGCTCTTCGTCGAGGTTCCCCTCCTCAAGCGCGCGCATATGCGGGAAGATGCCTTCCTCCATCCCGGTGATGAAGACGGCGGGGTATTCAAGGCCCTTGGCGGTATGCAACGTCATCATGGTGACGGCGCCGTCGGCCGACTCCACCGGCGCGACGTCCTTGATCGTGTCGGCATCAGAGACGAGGGCGGCGTTTTCAAGCAGGAGGCGCAGGCCTTCGTCGGCGGTGCTGGAGGCGTACTCCGCCATGACGGTCCGCAACTCTTGGACGTTCTCCCACCGCTCCTCGCCGTTGTCGTCCTTCGCCTCTAGGAGGTAGTCGCGGAAGCGGGTGCGCTGCAGGACGAGTTCGAAAAGCTCGGGCAGCGAGACGGTCGTGAGGGCGGTCCGCATGGCGTCGAGGTCGCGCGCCATCTGGACGAGGAGATCCTGCGCGCGGCGCGTCCACGGAAGGTTGGCGGGCACCGTGGCGGCGGTGGCGGCGAGGCCGCGGCGCGCAATCTCGTCGCCCTCGTCGCGCAGTAGCCCGATCAACGCGTCAACGACCCCACGACCAGTGGTGGGGGCCCACGCCACGACCTTTTCGATCGTGGTGTCACCAAGCCCCTTGCGCGTCCCGGCGGCGCGGACAAAGGCGTCGAGGTCGAACGGGTTGATGAGGAGGCGCAACCACGCCAACACCTCCTTGATCTCGCGCCGCTCGTAGAAGCGTGTGCCACCGACCAACTGGTAGTCGAGGCGATGGCGCACAAACGCCTCTTCGATGGCACGCGACTGGGCGTTTGTGCGGTAGAGGATGGCGACGTCGCGCAACCGCACGCCGAGGGTGCGCAGGCGTTCGACCTCGCGCAGGATGAAGCGGGCCTCGTCGTCCTGCGTGCCGGCGATGACGCCGGTGACCGGGTCGCCGCGGTGGTTCGCGGTCCAGAGGCGCTTCTGGTGGCGGTTCGTCAGGCCGGCCTCGATCGCTTGTGCCACGGCGAGGATGTTGCCGGTCGATCGGTAGTTCTGTTCGAGGCGGACGACCTCGCACTCGGGGAAGTCTTGCTCGTATTGCAGGATGTAGCGCACATCGGCGCCGCGCCACCCATAGATCGCCTGCGAGTCGTCGCCGACGACGGTGAGGTTTCGGTGGGCGCCGGCGATCGCCTTGACGAGGCGGTACTGCGCCTCGTTGACGTCTTGGTACTCATCGACGAGGACGTGGCGGTAGCGGGCAGCGAAGT
>CAILQO010000244.1 GCA_903836285.1 uncultured Chloroflexota bacterium | reverse complement strand
TCATTTTGGCAGCGTATGAGACGCTCCCCTTGGTCTTCTTCCTTGTTGGCACGGTTGAGTACCTGCGTCGTCCGACGTGGGTAACGTCGTTCCTGCTCTGGTGGGGTTGGGGCGCGCTCACCATCTACAGCTGGGCGGGCGAAAAGATGCCTTGGCTGGTTGTTCATATCGCTACGCCCATGGTGTTGCTGGCGGCCAGATACCTTGGGGAGCTCTGGCACCGCGAGGCTGATACGTGGACCCGGGGGACGGGTCTTGCGGTTGCGACGCTTCTGGCTGCTTGGACAATCCACACGGGGTGGCCAGTCAACTTCGAGCGCCCTGACACCCCACGCGACCTGCTTGTCTATACGCAGACTGCTCCCGACGTGAAGAAGGTCATGGCTGATATCGAGCGGATGAGCCTAGAGCAGACGGCGAATGCCCGCGAACTTGGGGTTACCGTTCAGTCAGGAGCGTGGTGGCCATTCTCGTGGTATCTCCGCGACTTCAAGAACGTGGATTACCCATCGCAACTCAATGCGCCGGCGACCAAGCCCGTCGTCATCGTCGCACTAGAGGACGACGACAAGAACGCGCCGTTCCTGAACGGGTATTCGAAGACCAAGTACAAGATGAGATGGTGGTATCCGGAGGATTACCGGAATATCACAATGGAGTCGCTGCGAAACGTCTTCACAAACGCGGAGACGCGTTCCGGACTGTGGCAGTGGCTGATCTACCGAGAGCCGACACAGCCGCTCGGTTCCTACGACTTTTACGTATACATAAAAGATGGGGTTTCCGGCGCACCTATTGCGACTTCGGTGAGCGGCACGGGCGCAGTCACCGCGCGCATCAACCCGGAGGCGTATGCCGCCAAGTCCGTGCCTGTCCAGGTCCGTGGTGAGATCGGAAACTCAGGCAAGGGTCAAGGGCAGTTCACATTGCCTCGCGGGATTGTTTCCGATGGAGTAGGCTCGTTCTACGTGGCTGACACTGGCAACCATCGAGTTCAGAAAATCGATCGTGCTGGCAAGGTCATCATTGCATGGGGGACTGAAGGAACTGGCGACGGCCAATTCAAGGAACCGATGGGGGTTGCGGTTGATCGAGACGGTAACGTCTTCGTCGCGGATACCTGGAATCATCGTGTGCAGAAGTTTGACTCAAACGGGCGCTTCCTCACCAAGTGGCTCGGCCAGAACGGCGGTTTCTGGGGTCCACGCGCAATCGTCGTTGACCGAGACGGCAACGTGGTCGTCGCTGACACCGGGAACAAGCGCCTTCAGAAGTTCGACGCAACGGGCAAGTTCCTTGCGCAGTTCGGGCAGGGCGGTGCCGGTCCCGCGCAGCTGAACGAGCCGATTGGGTTGGCAATCGATCTACAAGGCAGCATCTTTGTTGCGGACACGGTGAACCGTCGCGTGCAAAAGCTTGATCCGGCGGGTAAGTACCTTGCGGAATTCCCGATCCAAGGGTGGCAGTCCGGGCCACGGACTGAGCCGTACATCGCGGTCGACCCGCAAGGGTATGTGTTTGTCACCGACCCGCCGAATAACCGGGTCGTCAAGCTGAACCCATCCGGTGAGGTCCTTGTGGTGACTGGTACGGCCGGAAAGTCGGCTGGCCAGTTTGACTTGCCCCTCGGCATCGCTGTTGACGGGAGCAACCTGTTAGTCGTGGACTCCGGTAACGGGCGAGTGGTTACGATCGGGCAGCCGTGACCGGAAAGCGCGCGGTCGCGGGCGAAGCCCCGTACCCGTTATCCAGGGTTGATCCCGGGCGCCACGCGCGCCTGAGGAGCGCCCAGTGATCGTCGTTGCCACGTGGTGGCTCGCGGTAGTTCACCTGA
>CAILQO010000243.1 GCA_903836285.1 uncultured Chloroflexota bacterium | reverse complement strand
CGCTGGCCGGGTCTCTCAGCGAAGCGGATCGCGATGCGCTGCACGCGGCATCGGTTGGGCTGGCTGCCGTGATGCTGGTGGTGGCACGGACCTCGCTGCCGGCGGGCGGGATGGTGGCGGCGGGCGCGGCCGGGTGGCTTGTTGGGCAGGTCGCCTACCTTTCGGGCGCACGCGACCTGCGACGGATGGCGAACGTGGCGATTGGGGTGGTGGTTCTCGCGTACGTGGGCTACGTCGTGACGGGTACCGCGGCGGCATGCCTGGAGTGCACCCGAGGGCCGTGGGCAATGGTCTCGGCAGGGGTCGGCCTGGTGGTTGGTGCGGCGGTTGGGTGGGCCTCCGGACGAGTGGTGACGCGCGTCGAGGTTCGTGACGCGATCAGTACCGGAGCTGTGCTGTTCGTGATGGCGTCGACGTACTTCCTTGTGCGTGACCCGTTGCGGGTGACGTTTACGGTGCTCGCCATCGTTGGGCTGTCGCTTGCGTCAGTCGTCCCGGCGCGCGTGCTCGACCGGTCGCGCGACCTTGCCGTCGACGTCGGATGCCTCACCCTCGCGGGCCTTGAGATGCTGGTCGGCCCGGCAGGGACGGTGCCGGTTGGGGTCGTGGTGCTGCTGGTGCGGGCGGCGACCCGAGTGCCCGCCGGGTGGCTCCGGTTGGCGGTGGCGGGCTTGGTCGGAGTGGTCGGGATTGCGCTGAGCATCAACGTGGTGCCGCCGTGGGATGAGCCGCATCACGCGTTCTTCCTGTTCCCGATGCGAGACGTCGCGGCGGGCAAGTCGCTGCTGGTGGACGTGAACGCCCAGTACGGCGTCGGGCTGATCTACGTGCTTGCGCTGCTTGTCGGTGGCGTGGTCGAGGCCATCACCCCGACGGGGCTATCCGCGTGGACTAACGTGGCGAACGTCGCGCTTTACGTCGCCATCTGGGTCGGTGGTGCGTGGCTGTGTCGCGGTTGGGTGATCGGAAGCCTTTCGTGGTTGGCGGTTGTGGTCAACCGTTCGGTCTCGATCGGGTTCGCGGAGTCGTACCCGTCGACAGGGGCGTGGCGGTTCGGCCTGCCGTGGCTTCTGGTGGCCGACGCCGCGGCGACGCGAGGCCGGATGGCGCCGTGGCGACAACTGCTGCGCGTGGGCTACTGGATGATGGCGTCGACGTGGAGCCTTGAGGTTGCGCTCTACTCGGCGGTGATCTTGGCTGGTGACCTCGTGATCGACACCGCGAGGAGTTGGCGGGATGGCGATGGCACTGAGGGGTGGCGCCGGGTTGCAGGGCGACTGGCTGAGGCAACCATTGGAGGCGTGGCCGGCATCGCACTACTTATTGGCGTGACGCGATGGCGCGCGGGCCAATGGCCGGACACGCGCCACTACCTTGAGTACTTTGGGACGTATGGGGCGGGCCTCGGCTTTGAGCAACCGGTGGTGGCGTCGGCGTGGTCCCCGATGTTGCTTGGCTGTGCCTCGGTGATGGTGGTGCTGGCGCTTCGGGCGGGGTTCGGGGCGTCGGCCGATGGGGACGTGCGTCGCGACAAGGTCATCGCGCTGATTGGGGCGTACGGCGTGCTGCAGTTCACCTACTACGCGTTTCGGCCGCACTCGAACAACCTGCTGCACGTGATGTTCCCACCGGCGGTCCTTGCGGTCTGGATGCTTTCCCGGATGGCGCGGTGGCGGCACGTCGGTGACTCGCTGCCGGCAGGCGGTGACATGCGGGTGATCGTCGGTGCGGCGGTCGTGTGCGGCATGGCATTGGTTGGCGCGTCCGGGTTGACTGCGCTGGTGCCGCGCGTCTCGACGACGTTGTTCGGCCAGGCAGTTCGCTTGTGGGGCGAGGGAAAGGTGCTTTCCGGTCCGTGGTTTGGGTCGGTACCTCCGGCCCTGGCCGAGGACCGGGTTGCCCTGCGGGATCTGCTTGCGAGGCGCTACCCGGGGGTATCCCGCGTGCCGATGCTGGTCGCAGATGACCTATGGATTCACGCGCTGATAGGTACGCCATGGGTGAATGAGTTCCCGATGTCGTTTGCGCCGCAGGATTCGCTTGTGCCGGTCTCGCTGGTGATGGTGAAGGCGTCGGTGCGAGAGATGCAGCTCGGCACGGAGGTGGTGGTGGAGGCGGATATTTCGCGCGTTGAAGGGTTGCGACGTGCGGTGGTGGGGATGCTCTGCGCGCGTGGGTCACTCGTACCGATCGAGACCTCAGGCCGGGTCGTCGTGGTGCGTGTGGTGGAGGAACGTTTTAGGGGCGACGACCTATGCCAACGATGGAGCATGGTGCCGGTCCCGTAACCTGATGGGCGCATGGACGGGGCGTCAATCTGGAACGATGGCGAACGATTCGTTCCCCACGCGAATGCCGGTCCGCTTGCGGGATGGGCGTCGCGGACTCGTTTTTGGGTGAGGCAGGTCATCGACCTCCAAGTCGGCACTGTCGTTCGTGACTGCAGGCCGTGGCTTACGCGACGTCGAGGGACCATGCTCGATGTCGGTTGCGGCGACCAGCCCTACCGGCATCTGCTGCACGTTGGGTGCCAGTACTTTGGGCTGGACCTTGCGGATGGCCGGGAGGTGTTTGGCACCGCGTGCGCTCCTGACGTCTCGCACTATGCGGGTGGATCGTTTCCCTACCCCGACGATGCGTTCGACTCGGTATTCCATACGGAGACGCTTGAACACGTTGTCGACCCGGCAGGGTTTCTGCGCGAGTGCGCGCGCGTGTTACGCCCAGGTGGTGAGACCTTCTTTACCGTGCCGTTCCAAGCGCGTTTTCATTACATCCCGCACGATTACTGGCGGTTTACGCCGACGGCGCTCGAAATGTTGATGGTGCGTGCAGGCTTCGAAGGCGTGCGGGTTGATGCCCGGGGTACCGACGTGGTGGTGGCGTGCGCAAAAGTACTCGGGGTCTGTTACCGGATCGGGCTTGCCCGCCCGGCATTGCTGGCAGTCGTTGGCCCGGTGATCGTTGCGATGCTGATTGTGGCGCACGTGGCGTTGCGGTTTGGGTGGGGGTCGCCGGATGACTGTCTTGGGTACACGGTGACGGCGCATCTGCCGACTGCTGTTTGACTGCCGAGATGGGAACCACGGTGCGCTCTCATGTCTAACACGTGGATATTCGATCCGAAAAGTGAAGCAACTGAAGTTCGCCAAGAATATATATTGAACGATCTTTACTATCGGAATAGTAAAGATTTTTCTGCACTTTGCATTTATATTCTTGCGATCTGGTTTCTAGTGATAGCGGTCACATCGCAAGTAGTAGGCGATGTGACTCCCAATATCGCGAAGCTCCTTTATGTGATCGCTGTCATGTCGGCAGCACTTGCGTACGCGGGCCTTATTGCATTACGTGCTTCGTGGCGGCAAGCTGGAGTACTGACTCGGAACCTACGGGATGACGCGACCGACTGGGGGCTCTTGGCCCTCGGGTTCGGCGCTTGGGCGTCAATGCATCCGGATGTCGTCATTGTCACGACAAGCGAGGCGTTTCTGCTCGTCTATCTGGTGTGGCCAGTCATGTTTTGCTGGGGCGGGAGGATGGGCTGGCGACGGGGTGAATACATCGCTCCGCTTGTGTTGACGGCAGTTCCGGCTGTGTCGTTGGCCCATGGTGTTGTGCCGTTCGAAGCGTGGCAGGGCGTGACGCTTGCAGTCATCATTGCGCATGGCCTAACGCTAAAGTTGCGATCTGAAAACGGAGTCGTACAATTTGTACGCATAATTCCTTTTGCTTTTGCCCTAAGCATGGCGTGCGAGGTTTACCTACAAGCAGGCTGGATTCCGTCGGCTGCTATTGCAGCAATCTGGGGTGCTAATCACCTCGTACCGCGGCGGTTGAGAATAAAAACTTGGTTCAGAAGCAATGATCACTCGTTAAGCGGCGCAGTCTTCGCAATTGGGGTACTATTTGTTATTTTATTGTTTATTAATGTGAATCCTGATTGGGATCCAATACATTATGGATACTTTCTGTAT
>CAILQO010000242.1 GCA_903836285.1 uncultured Chloroflexota bacterium | reverse complement strand
GTCGTTCACAGGCGTGACGGACGCCGCGGGGAACGCCGCGGTGTTCGCGGCCGGCGAGGTGCCGACGTTCCGCGTCGACAATACCGGCCCGACGTTCACGGTCGGCTACTCGCGTGCCTCGCCCATGGGTGGTGGCAACTTGACCATCTCGGTCACTGCAAACGAACCACTGCAGTCGTCGCCGGTGGTTGTCCTGACGCAAGGCGGTGCCACGTCCACGTTTGCCGTGACGCAGGTGTCCGGGTCCACGACTACGTGGGACGGGCCTTACGTTGTGCCAGCGAGCGGCGCGGACGGTACGGTGACCATCGCCGTGACGGGCACGGACACCGCCGGCAATGCCGGGAACCAAGTCGTTGCTGGAGGAAGCTTCGTCATCGACACGACGGCGCCGACCGCGGCGGGGGTGGTCCTGGCTGCGGGTGGCGACTCAGGGGTATCGAGCAGCGACGGCATCACGACGGTGGCACCGGTGTTCCAGGTCACCGTGGTGGCGGACGCAATCGCGAACGTAGCCGTCTTCAGGGACGGCGCGTCGTACCCGCTGCAGGCGGGGCTTGCCACCGTTGCTGGGACCGGCAGCGCCGTGACGTGGACGCCGAAGGGCATTGGTGGGGCCGCCCTGACGAACGGCACGTATGTCTTCACCTTCACGGTGTCCGACGGGGCCGGTAACCCCGCCGGGTCCGCCACGACCAAGACCATCACGCTAGACCTTGAGCCGCCGGTCGTGGCGGTTGCGACGCCGACGTTTGGGGCGTACCTCAATGACGCCACCCCAGACTTCGTGGCGACGGCGAGCGACGTCGGGGGCCTCGACTCCGTCTCGTTCGAGGTGAAGGCGCCGTTGGCAAGCGACTTCACGACGGCAGGGAGCGGCGTACTTACGTCAGGCGCATGGGCGTACACCTCAACGACCCTTGCGGCCGGAAGCTATGAGGTCCGTGTGCTGGCCACCGACCTCGCCGGGAATACGGCGCGTTCGGCAACATCGTCGTTCACCATCGACCTGACGAAACCCGACGCGCCGACTGGTGTTGGCCTGACGGCGGCGACCGACACCGGCGCGTCGAGTACTGACGGCATCACGAGTGCCTCCGCCCAGGTGATCACTGGTGTCTCGGAGGCCCATGCGACGGTCCAACTGTTTGATGGTGCCATCGCGATCTCCGGTGCCACGACAACTGTCACGCCGACGTCGACCGGGGCCGCAACCGGGACGTTCACGATCCCAACCACACTTGCCACAGGCACGTACCAGATCACTGCCAAGGCGACCGACCGCGCGGGGAATGTGAGTGATCCGTCTAGCCCGGTTACCGTGGTGATAGTCGACCGGACGGCACCCGGTGCCGGCACCTTTGCCTTGCGCGTCAGTGACGATGCCGGGGTGTCCGCATCCGACGGGATCCTGAACGTGGCAACGCCGACGTTCACCGTGACGGGTCCGAGCGACTCTGGGTACACCGGCGCCGGAATCGCGAGCGTGAAGGTGCAGACCAGCGTCGACAACGGTGCCACGTGGACGACGCGAGGCACCTCGCTTGACACGAGCTCGCCGTACACCGTTGAGGCGGCAGGCCTGACCGAGAACGTTGAGTACCGCGTGCGCGCTGCGATCATGGACGTGGCGGGGAACGTGGCCACCGCGGACTTGCCAACCTCGAGTGGTCGGATCAAGATTGACCTGACCGCGCCGGTGCCTGGGTCGCTTGCGATCGTCGAGAACGAAGGCCGGGCGAACGATGGCGTCATTAAGGCCGCGTCGGCGACGTTTGGCCTGACGGGTGCGAGCGACCCGTACTCGGGAATCGCATCGGTGCAATTGCAGGATGCAGGCACGGCGTGCGTGGCGACCGGGTTCACGGCGACGGGAAGTCCAGTCACATCCGTTGTTGGTGGGGGCGCGACCGTGCATACGGGGACGCTCACCCCGGGAACGTACACGGTGTGCGCGGCGGTCACCGACGTTGCGGGAAACGTGGCGACGACCGCGACCGCAACCTTCACGATTGACACGACCGCACCGACACCGGGAACCGTTGCGGTGGTCGATGCCGACGGGACGGCGAACGACGGCATCGTGAAGGCGGGGGCGCCAACGTTCACGGTGACCGGTGCGAGTGACTCCGGCTACGCCCTGCCGGTGGCCGCTCGGGTCATGCAGGTGCAACTCGAGGTCGCCGCGGGTGCGGGCCAGACGAGTGGGTTCGCCTCGGCGGGTATTGCCGTGACGAACTCCACGTCTGGCACCTATACCGTGGTGCCGTCGACCCTTGCCAGTGGCACGTACACGGTGCGCGCCCGTGTGACAGACCTTGCCGGGAACGATGCATGGACGCCCGGTACCGACGTGACGGTTGACACGACTGCGCCGACGCCCGGGACGCTGGCGATCGTTGACACGGACGGGGCGACGGGCGACCGCGTCGTCTATACCGCGACGCCGAACTTCACGGTGACCGGTGCCACCGACGCGGCGTACACCGGCACCGGCGCGCCGACTGCGGCGGTCGCCTCGGTCCAGCTGCAGGTGGCCGAAGGTGCGTCCGGCACGAGCTTCACCAACCGTGGGGTCGCGGCAACGACCGCGATGGGTGGCGTTTACACCGTGGTGTCGGACGCACTTGGCAGTGGCCAGTACATTGCCCGTGCGGTCGTGACCGACAAGGCGGGCAACACCGCCACGACGGCCACGTCGTCGTTTGTTGTCGACCTTGGGCCACCAACGGTGACGATGTCGTACCCAACGGCTGGCCTTGCGGTAAACACGGCCACACCAACCTTTGCGGCCCACGCCGTCGACGCGGGTACGGGGGTCGCGTCGGTCACCTTCGAAGGGGCCGCTGCCGTTGCTGCGCCGGCCTCTCCAACATTTGCGAACGCATGCACTGGCACGAGGATCACCGGCAGCCCTGCCGACGGAAACTGGATGTG
>CAILQO010000241.1 GCA_903836285.1 uncultured Chloroflexota bacterium | reverse complement strand
GGAGTTACGGCCACTACCGCGAGAAGCTGACACAGGAGCAAGAGGCATTCAACACCCCGATTGGCGATGATCTGATCTTCTTGGAAGTCAACATTAGTGACTTCTCGGAATTCCAAGTTGCGGAGTGCACTATCACTGGTGAGATCATTACGGGCGATGAAACCTTCCGGGTTTTGCGCGTCGAGGGCTCATCCATTCCGCCAACCATTGCGGCGGTTCTGATGTGGATCCGGAACGAGGTCAATCGGGACGGCGAACTCAAGATCATTCCGCACGCGTACATGTCATGGACTGAAGGAAGTCCCCTCTGGCACGCGGCACGGTTCCTCTTCTGGGGCGAGGGCGAGACCGCCACCATGACCCGTGAGATCCTGCGCCAGGTCGAGCCGAATCCGCTGATTCGACCTCACATTCACGCAGGGTAAGAGGGCTCCCTCCGGGTATCGTTCCGTGGCGCATGATGAAACGCGCCTAGAGGGATTGCCGTGCCTGAAACAGGGAAGCAGGTTGCCGCAAGCAGGCCATTGCGTATCGCAGTGGGCGCCATCATCCAAGAGTCCAACTCTTTCTGCCCAACCCTCTCCGGTTTGGAGCACTTTCGGGCAGGCACACTTGGATCGGGAGCTGGGGCCCTTGCCGCGATGGTTGGGACCGGTACCGAAATTGCCGGTTTCATTGACATTGCAGGAACCTACGGTGCCGAACTCGTCCCGTCACTCATCGCTTGGGCATCGACCGGTGGGCCCATGCGTCCAGATGACCGGGATGCGCTCGTAGGCCAACTCCTTGCGGGCATCGGCGAAGCAACGCGGTCCGCACCTGTCGACGGAATACTCCTCGCGCTTCACGGGGCGTGGATTGGGACGGACGACGACGACTTGGATGGTCGCGTGCTTGCGCGTGTTCGTGAAGTAGTTGGCCCACGCGTTCCCGTCGTGGCGACGCTTGACCTCCATGCGAACGTGACGGAACGCATGGTTCGCGCGTGCGATGCCCTAATTGGATACGCTACATATCCACATATTGACATGCGTGATACCGGCTGTCGTGCCGCTCGCGTCTTGTTTGACATGTTGGGCAATGGCCGTCGCACACGCGTGATCTATCGCAGGGTGCCGATGGTTGTCCCGCCAGAGAACAGCCAGACGACAGGCGGTCCGGTTGAAGCGGTCAAGCGGCTCGAACTTGAGGTCGGTCAAGTTCCTGGAGTTCGGTCGACGTCGACCTTCATCGTGCAGCCATGGCTTGACGTGCCCGAAATCGGCTGCACGATTGCTGCCGTCGTGGACCACGCCATGGGTATTCGCGATTTGGCAGAGGCGGAACGGCGTCTCGACGTTGCCGCCAACGCCCTCTGGGGCGCGCGCGAATCCATCCGTGTGCCGCTGGTTGACGCGGATGCAGCCGTCGATGGCGCCGTCTCCCGGGACGCAGCAGTCGTGATCTGGAACGGTCACGGGGAGGCAGATCGGACCGGGCCAATCTTGCTGGTGGACTCGGCGGACAGTCCGTCTGCGGGTGCGTGCGGTGATTCGTCGACGGTCCTGCGCGCCCTGATTCGCCGACGAGCGTTTCCGGGCCAGGTCTTGGCAATGGTGGTCGATGAGCCGGCCGCGCGCATCGCGGCCGAGGCAGACGGTTCAAGGGTGACGCTTGAGCTCGGGGGCACGCTTGATCCGGCGCGATTCACACCCGTCCGGTATGCCGGGCGGGCACGACGCATCGACAATCCAAATGTCGTGTTTGCGGGCGGTGTCGGCGACGGTTTGATTGCGGATCTCGGTGTGGCCGCAGTGATCGAGGGTGATAGCGGGCCTGACAGCGCCGAAGGCCTGCACGTCCTGGTCATCTCGAAACCCACGCCCTGCTACGACCCTGCCATCTACCGAGCCGCGAACCTCGATCCGTTGTCGGCATGCGTGGTGGTGGTGAAATCTGCCACGAACTTCCGGTGGACCTATCGCGAAATCGCCGCGGGTTGGATATATGTCGACACACCGGGCGCGGCCACGCCGAACCTCCAGTCGCTGCCATATCGGCGGATTCCACGACCGCTTTGGCCGTGGGATCAAGGGGTCGGTGGGAATGCAGTCCCACCGAGTACTAGTCACGTAGCGCTGCTCCGCCGGGCGACCGGTGTCCTTCCCGGAGGGGTGACTGCAGGCGCACGTGCCAACGCCGCGCTTGGGCATCCCTTTTATGTGGTGGGTGCTTCGGGTCCGACGGTGACCGACGTCGCCGGGCGGGTTCTGATCGATCTGGTGACGTCGAACGGTGCGGCGCTAGTTGGTCATGCGCACCCTCGCATTTCAGAAGCGATTCGGCGAGTTCTTGGGTCTGGGGCCGCGTGCGCCTACGACGGGCCGATGCAGGTTGAGCTTGCGGAGCGACTGTGCGCGCAGGTGCCCGCGTTCGAACGCGTCCGCTTCACGAACTCTGGTACTGAGGCAACCTTCTACGCAACCCGGCTAGCTCGCGCCGCGACCGGACGTACCCGGGTCGTCAAGTTTGAGGGGCATTTCCACGGATATAACGACACGTTGGCGTTCTCAATGTGGCCGAGTCCGGACCCGGCGACGAGCGGGCCGGCCGAAGCGCCGTTGCCAGTGATCGAGACTGCGGGCTTGCCGCCGAACGCCATCGATGAGGTGACGATCCTCCCCTTCAATGACGAGCGGACGTTTCGACGGGTGATAAGCGAGATTGGTGACGAGGTTGCCGCGGTCATCTTGGAACCCGTGAACTTTGATGCTGGATGTGTCTTGCCGGCACCGGGGTTCCTTGAGGCGGTGCGCGCGGAGACCCGCCGCCTTGGGATCGTGCTGGTCTTTGACGAAATCCTGTCTGGTTATCGCACCGGGCTGGGTGGCGCCCAGGCCCACTTTGGGGTCACCCCGGACCTCGCGACAGTTGGCAAGGCTCTTGGCGGGGGCATTCCAATTTCGGCATTCGGCGGACGCGCTGACTTGATGGACCACCTCACACCGGTGGGGAAGGCGGTGCATACCGGCACATACAACGCCCATCCCGTTCCTGTCGGCGCGGCGATCGCGTTCCTCGACATCGCTTCGGAGCCAAGCTTCTTCGCGGACGCAATACGGCGAACCGACCAGCTTGTTTCGAGCCTCCGTGACGCGTTTTCGTCAGCCGGGATGCCGGTGCGCGTCCAGTCGCTCGGCACGCGGTTCGCGATGTACTTCGGCTTGGACCCGGTGAGAGAGGTGACGACCTACCGGGAGGCTGCAACCTACGACCGTTCAATGCAGCGCGCATGGTGCGCCGAAATCGCCTCGCGAGGCGTGTACTCGACCCCTGTCTGGCACCACGGGATCTCGTCCGTCCACTCTGACGATGATGTCAGGCGGATCGCAGACGCCGCGTATGAAGCTGCACGCACCGTCGTCAGATAGTCGTGATCGTGAAGTTCGGCCCTGCCTACCGCTTCCGATTAGATGAATAACCGGAAGCGACTGGTACGCCGTGTCCACCGTGCAGCCACCACGGTAATCAAATGGCCTTCGCCCTAACCGCAAAGCGTTCTCGTGACGACCGAAGTTTGGCGTGGTAGGATTCCAACCGCTGACTATTTGGTTGGTCAACGGGCCACTAGCTCATCTGGGAGAGCGCCACAATGGCATTGTGGAGGTGCGGGGTTCGAGTCCCCGGTGGTCCACCCGCAATGCGCACGCGTGGCGTTCGTCAGAGCCATAAGGGAGGAACGTGATGCAACTCCAGCCTCACTCCAGCCCGATCGGTGGTGCCATCGCGTTCGTGACGATCCTTGTCGCGACGATCTGCACCGTCCTGATCTGGGCAGCGGCTGGCGGTCACCCCGTGCTGCCTAACATGCCGTTCTTACACTTTTAGGGTATCGACTCCGCCAAAGTGCCTACTGAAGCTGAGGCATCCGATGCAGGTCGCTCAGGTATGCCAAGCGGCACCTGTTGATCAGGGTCACCGCTTCATGGCGGTCTTGCCACTGTCCAACTTCGACAGATTTGTCCTCCAGCATTTTGTAGGTCGAGAAAAATACCTCGATCTCGCGCAACCAGTGCTGTGCCAAGTCACCTAAGTTGCGGATGCCGTCAAAGCGCGGGTCCTCGGCAGCGACCGCCAGGACCTTTTGATCCTCGCCCTTCTCATCGCTCATCTCCAGGAAACCGATGACGCGTCCGCGCACATAGCATCCAGGAAAGGTCGCTTGCTGCACGATCACGAGTGCATCGAGGTGGTCGCCATCGGGCGCGTGGGTCTCCGGGATGAAGCCGTAGTCGGCCGGGTAGTGGACCGCCGAGTGGAGCGTCCGGTCAAGTTTCAGGCGTCCGAGACCGGAGTCGTACTCGTACTTGTTGCGACTGCCTTGCGGTGTCTCGACGTAGATCCAGACAGACATTTCCTTGTCATCGGCAATGTGATCGGCTAGCGGTTGGGTCGGCGGGTGGGATGCTTGGTCCATCTGGGGGCCTCCTCGAGGCTGGTTCCGGGATCGCTACATGGCCTCGGCGATCCAGCCGGCGACCTGCATCGGCCACGCGTGTGACGCGGACGCCGGCCAATCATCCTCAACGCACCAGACCGCCGACAAGACGGTGCCCGCCCATGCCCAGTCAATGAAGCGTTGGCGGTCGAGACCTGTCGACTCCACGATTATGTCAATGCGCCGGCGCGTCAGGGCGGTGCCGTTGACTGTCGGGCGGAACGCCTCCCATGGGTTTCTCAAAAAGGCACCAACCTCGAACGCCGGGTCACCTGAGACCCCCTTTGGGTCGATGACGAGCCAATCCTCGGGACTCGTCGAGGCCAGAAGGATGTTGTGATGGTGCAGGTCGCCATGCAAGACCCTCGAAGTCTTCGTGGATTCGTCCAGCCTGCGATACACCGTTTGCGCCCGAAGTACAGTTGACCGATCGAGCGGACCGCTGTCCGGATGCGCATGCAGGTAGCGATCGAATGCGTCTCCCCAGCGGGCCAGAGATGAGATCACGATCGGTGGTGCGTCGACAGCGGCAATGGCGCAATCGCCGGCTTTCACGAGGCGTCGGAATGCCAATGCCCAAATTAGGGTCGCTCGATCATCGTCGACCATAGAGACCTCAGTGAGTTGCGTTCCGGGTTCCACGCGCTCAAGCAGTAGCGCCCCACGGTCGGGATCGGAAGCGACTAGCCTTACGGCACCCCGGCCGCTCCACAATCCAAGCGCCGCAGCCTCGTCACGCAATTCGTCGCGTGGCACTCCGAGCTTGAGTGCGTACCGTTCGGCAGAACGCCCAGTTGCCCGGAACACAAGCTGGTACGACGGGTTGTGGTACGCAGGACCGATAGCAAGATTCCACTCGCACACGCACGCTTCAACGATCGCGTGGAGTGCGTTCAACCAGTCGGTGCCCGCCTCACCGAAAGTCCCGGTTATGCGTGCCCGAAAGGCGGCGTCGATGGAGAAATCGCCGAGGTTCATTCTGCCGATGCTACCCGTGGGTACCCTGTCCTCGATGCGCGGATGCGCGCGCGCTGAGGAGTGGGAATGAAGATCACCAAGATTGAGCGACTGCACGCCGATGGCGCGTGGCGGACCCTCGACTTCCTGAAGATCAGCACCGACGACGGGATCATCGGTTGGAGCGAGTACAACGAGTCGTTTGGTGGCCTTGGCGTGTCTTCGATCATCGACAACCTCGCGCCCCTGCTCATTGGCAAGGATCCGCGCCCCTATGAGGCCCATGTCGCCCTGCTCTATGCAGTGCGTCGCCAGGCATCCGGAGGCGCAATCGCGCAAGCAATTGGTGCAATCGAGAATGCCTTACTTGACATTAAGGCCAAGGCGCTTGGCGTGCCGGTATACGAAATGCTTGGCGGGCCCGTGCGCGACCGCGTGCGCCTCTACTGGTCGCACTGCGCCTCATATCGCGTGTCGCACTCAGAGTCAATGTCGATCCCGCCTGTGCGGACGCTCGACGACATCGTGGCCTGCGGCAAGGAGGTAGTGGCCAAGGGGTACACCGCACTGAAGACCAATGTCCTCCTGCTCGGTGACGGCAACCCGCGCGGGTACATCCCCGGGTATGCCCGCAGCGAAGG
>CAILQO010000240.1 GCA_903836285.1 uncultured Chloroflexota bacterium | reverse complement strand
GGCATCCGTCATGCGGAGATCGCCGCGGTCAAGGAGGAGCATGCCGATCCCGACGATGAGGATCATGGCCACGCCGAAGATCACGTCGCCGATCACTGACCGCATCCGGGTCGTTCCTGACCCACGGTAGCCCTCTGCCCTGATCACTGGGGGAGACGTGCGAGGCCCCGCTATCCCTGGCGGGGCCTCGTCGATTTGTGCGGGGAGGCGGGCGCGCGCTACGTTCGCCGTGCCCCTCGGGCGATCGTCAGGAACCATGCGTGAAACCGGGCGTCGCCGGTCAGTTCCGGATGGAACGAGGTGGCAAGCCACGGGCCTTGGCGGGCAGCCACGATCGTCCCGTCATCGAGCGACGCCACGACATCTGCGCCCGGCCCGACCGACTCGATCTTCGGCGCCCGGATGAACATTGCGGGGAACGGGTCCCCCTCAATGCCATCGACCGGGATCGCTGTCTCGAAGCTCTGGACTTGGCGCCCAAATGCATTCCGGCGCACCGCGATGTCCATCACGCCGAGGAGCGGTTGCCCAGGCAAGCTATCCGCCACCTCGCGGGCCATCAGAATCGCGCCGGCGCAGGTGCCCCACGTGGGCAGGCCACCGGCAATCGCCGATCGCAGTGGCTCAAGGACGTCCCACGCCACCAGCAACTTGCCGATGGTGGTGCTTTCCCCTCCCGGGATCACGATGCCGTCGAGGCCGACGAGGTCGCGCGGCAACCGCACCTCCACCACCGTAGCGCCGAGGCGCTCGAGGATGCGCCGGTGTTCAGCGAACGCCCCCTGCATGGCGAGGACCCCAATTCGGAGGCCCTCGCCAGGGAGGCCGGCCACAGGGACACGCTCTGGACCGGCCGCGCGCGACGCGTCAACGACCGCTTCGCCCGCGATTGACCGCATGCCTTACCAGCCCCGGCCGGCAAGCCGATCCTGCGCCGCCATGTTGGCAACTTCAAGGCCACGCATCGGCTCACCAACCCCGCGGCTCACCTCGGCGATGATGCCGGGGTCCTTGTAGTGGGTCGTCGCCATCACGATCGCACGGGCCATACGCGCCGGGTTCTCCGACTTGAAGACACCTGAGCCGACAAAGACACCATCCACGCCGATCTGCATCATGAGCGCGGCATCGGACGGCGTGGCGATACCACCGGCAGCAAAGTTCACCACCGGCAACGTGCCCGTCTCGTGGATCTGGCGGATCAGCTCGTACGGCGCACCGAGATGCTTCGCGGCGGTCATCAGCTCCTCCAGCGGGAGGTGGCGGATGCGCCGGATCTCGCCGAGGACGGTGCGGGCGTGCCGCACGGCCTCCACGACGTTGCCGGTACCGGCCTCGCCCTTGGTGCGGATCATCGCCGCGCCCTCGCCGACCCGGCGGAGCGCCTCACCCAAGTCACGGCAACCGCACACGAACGGCACCTTGAACGCGTGCTTGTCGATGTGGAACTCATCGTCGGCCGGCGTGAGGACCTCGGACTCGTCGATGTAGTCGACGCCGAGCGCCTCAAGCACCTGTGCCTCCACGAAGTGCCCGATACGCGCCTTCGCCATTACCGGGATCGTCACCGCCTCGCAGATGCCGCGGATGAGGTCCGGGTCGGACATGCGCGCCACGCCACCCGCCTTGCGGATGTCGGCCGGCACCCGTTCAAGCGCCATGACGGCGCACGCGCCAGCGTCCTCGGCGATCTTCGCCTGATCCGGCGTGACCACGTCCATGATGACCCCGCCCTTGAGCATCTGGGCGAGGCCGCGCTTCACCGCCCACGTGCTTTCGGCGCGGTCGTGCGCCGTGCCGTTCGACGCCGCATCGGCGCCGACCGGACGTTCGATCGTCGTGGCCATCTTCCGTTCCTTCCGCATGTGCGGGACTACCCGGGGCGCATTGACGCCGGGGCGACGCCCGGGAGAATGCTGGGCTAAGGTCGACGCACGTGGCACACCCCGGTGCTCGCGGATGGATCGCGGATGCGCCCGCACCACGAGGGCTTGCCCGGTCGTCGCTGGTGCAATGGTACGCCGCGCATCGCTCGAGTGGCGGAAGGGGCCGGGTCGGGCACCCGGACCGTACGCTTCCGTCCGCCCGGCACCCCCAAGCACGCTGCACGTGCGCCACAACGGGGCGTCAGGACGGTGCATCCGGTTCCTTGATCGGGTCCACCGCGGCGCCCGGACGCCTTCCTGACGCGAAGCTTGCCCGCAGGCCAAGGTGCTTTCCCGTCGGCAACCCTGGGGGCTATCGTCTTGGCGTTGTGAACCGGGCACCCGTCCCGCCTTGACGAGTCTCCCTGCCCATCTTTTCCGCCATTGAAGGGCTGATGGGCGGGGATGCCCGCGAACCACCGGTACCGCGCTTCACCCCCAGGCGCAACACGCCCGAACTCACGTAGTGTATGCACGCCACAGGCAGCGTCCGTCCGACGACCGTGGCGCCTAACCGAACCGCCCCGCAACGTACGCCGCTGTCCGCTCGTCCGCCGGGTGGGCGAACAACTGCCCTGTCGGCGCCATCTCCACGAGGCGCCCGATGCGATCCTCGGCCGCCAGGAAGAACGCGGTCTCGTCGGCAACCCGCTGCGCCTGCTGCATGTTGTGCGTCACGATCACGATGGTGTAATCGCGCTTCAGTTCAATGATGAGCTGCTCGATCTTTGCCGTCGCAATTGGGTCAAGCGCGGAACACGGCTCGTCCATCAGCAGCACATCGGGCGAGACGGCAAGCGCCCGCGCGATACACAACCGCTGCTGCTGGCCACCCGACAGTGATGCGCCCGACGCGCTCAACTTGTCCTTCACCTCGTCCCAGAGGGCCGCCTGGTCGAGGCACCGCTCAACCGTCTCGTCAACTTGCGACTTCGTTGGGTTCGAGACGAGGCGTAGCCCCGCCACGACGTTCTCCGCCACGGACATTGAAGGGAACGGGTTCGGCCGCTGAAAGACCATGCCGATGTGCCGCCGAACCTTCACCGGGTCGACCGATGGCGCGTAAATGTCGTGCCCATCGAGCAGCACCTGCCCGGAGACGCGGTTCACGCCGGCCCCGACCTCGTGCATGCGGTTGAGGCATCGGATGAAGGTGCTCTTGCCGCAGCCAGAAGGGCCGATGATGGCCGTCGCCGCCTTGGGGCGAACGGTCATGTTCACCCCCTCGACCGCCTGGCGCGCGCCATACCACACCGACAGGTTGATTACCTGCATCCAGTGGCCTGGCAGCTCCGGGCCATGCGGGACGTGGTGGCGAACGGGTTCGGGACGAACAAGCGCCTCAATCTGGGAATGGGTGGCCGTCATAGGGTCTCCCGGCGCGAGGCGCCTAGCGAACGCTACCGCGCGTCGCCACGCGGGTGAGGATGCTCAGCACACCGACGACGAGGATCAGCACTAGGGCAGCCCCCCATGCCTTCTCATGCCAGTCGGGGTACGGCGCGACCGCGTAGTTGTAGAGCTGGATTGGGATGGCGCCGGTCGGCTTGCCCAGATCCCAGTTGAAGAACTGGTTCCCGAGTGTCGTCAACAGCAGCGGCGCCGTCTCGCCACCGGCACGCGCCACCGAAAGCACCACGCCGGTCACGATGCCGGCGCGCGCCGTGGGCAGAACCACGCCCAAGATGACTCGCCACTTCGGCACGCCGAGCGCGAGGCCGGCCTCCCGAAGGGTGTGCGGCACGAGGTTCAGCACTGCCTCGACGGTGCGGATGATGATCGGGACCATGATGATCGCCAAGGCAACCGCACCGGCAAGCCCGGAGAAGTTCCCGATGACGTTTCGCACGAGGGCAGCCCACACGAATACGCCCACCACGATGCTCGGAAGGCCGGCGACGAGATCGGAGGCAAACCGCACGCCCTCGATGATCGACCCCTTGCCGTATTCGACAAGGAAGATGGCGGCCCCGATCCCGATCGGCACGCCAAGCACAGCGGCCACCACCAGCAACATCAGGCTGCCGGTGATTGCCGGGGCGATCCCACCGCCGACCTCGCCGTATGGCAACGGCCGCTCGGTGAAGAATGCAAGGTTCAGCGCCGGCGCACCCTTCACGGTGACATAGCCAAGGATGATCCAGAGGATCGAGACGCCGAGGAAGGCCGCGAACGCAATGAGGCCAGCCATGGCCTGGCTGCGTGCGCGCCGGCGCCGGTAGCGCGAGTCGTCGGTGAACGGCAACCCCGGAGCCACCGGGTACGGCGAGGCGATCACGGCACCGGTCATGCCCGTGCCCCCTGCGCCGCGTTCCGCGTGATGCTCCAGATGAGGACGCGCGCGAAAAGGTTGACGAGCGCCGAAACGACCAGCAGGATCGCCGCCACGCCGACGACCGCACTGAAGTACAGCTCGTTATCAGCCTCGTTGAACTGGTTTGCGATCGCCGACGCCATCGTGTAACCGGGAGTCAGCAGTGATCCGGTGATCTTGCGGGATGAATTGCCGATGACCATCGTCACCGCCATCGTCTCGCCCAAGGCACGCGCCAACCCAAGGATCGCCGCCCCGGCAATGCCTGCCCGTGCGTACGGCAGAACTGCGCCCGAGATTGCCTCCCACTTGGTGGCACCAAGCGCAAGCATGCCCTCGCGCTGCATCGTCGGCACTGCCAGGAGCACCTCGCGCGAGATCGCGACGACGGTCGGCAAGATCATGATTGCGAGGATCACGCCGCCGGTGAACAGGTCCTTGCCCAGCGACGGCCCCTGGAAGAGCGCACCGACCACCGGAACCGGCCCAATGGTCGCCTTGAGGAACGGCTCCACCGTTGAGCGCATCACCGGCGTGAGCGCGAAGAAGCCCCATAGCCCAAACACGATGCTCGGAATCGCCGCCAGCAACTCAATCGTGAACGCTACCGGCGTGCGCAACCGTCGGGGCGCGTACTCGGTGATAAAGAGCGCCGCCCCAAGTCCAACCGGCGTCGCCAGTACTAACGCCAAAAGGCTCGTCACCACCGTGCCGTAGATGTACGGCAGGGTTCCGAATTGCTCCTTGACGTTGTCCCACGTCGAACTCGTGACGAAGGACGCCCCAAACCGGGTAAGGGCCGGTTCTGCATCGATTGCAAGGAGCAGGAACACGGCGAGGAGAATCGCCGGAACGGCAAGGGCGGCGGCAAGCGTCGCGCCGGCAAACGCACGATCGCCATCTACGCCCCCCGGGGCGCGGGTAAGTGCCGCGTCTCCCGACCGGGCATTCGGCGGCAGTGCGGTCATTGCCGGATGCGTGGTGGGTCCAGTGGCCATGCGGTGATCCTTCGCGCGGACAGGGAGAGGCGCGACACCGGTGGCGTCGCGCCTGGGCTTCCTACTTGCCCGGGAACGCCGGCTTGCCGCCCGCTTGGATCGACTTGATCATCGCCTCACCCTTGGCCACGATCTCCGCAGGCAGCGGCGCGTAGCCAAGGTCGCCGGTCAGCTTCTGGCCGTCGTGCGTCGCCCACCAGAGCAGGCGGGTCAGCGCAATCGCCTTCGGCGCATCAGTCATCGTCTTGTAGGCCAAGATCCAGGTAAACGTTGAGATCGGGTAGGTCTTCTCGCCCTCCTGCTCGACAATCGACACGCGGAGGTCCGGGGCGACCTTGCCAGACGCGGCTGCCGCCGCTGCCGTGACGCCTTCAAGGGTCGGTTCGACCCAGTTGCCCGCCTTGTTCTTGACCGACGCCACGCCCAGCTTGTTCTGGATGGCGTAGATCAACTCGACGTAGCCGATGCTGAAGGGGTTCTGCTTCACCTCACCAGCGACGCCCTCGTTTCCCTTGCCGCCGATGCCGCCCGGCCAGTTGACCGTGGTGGAGGCGCCAACCTTCGACTTCCACTCGGCGCTCACCGCCGACAGGTAGTCGGTGAAGACGAACGACGTGCCGGAGCCATCGCTTCGGTGGACCGAGACGATGTCCTCGGCCGGCAGCTTGACCCCGGCGTTGTCGGCGGCGATCTTCGGGTCGTTCCACTTGGTGATCGTCCCGAGGAAGATCGCCGCGAGGACATCGCCGCTCAACTTCAGCTTCGTCCCCTCAAGGCCGGGGATGTTGTAGGTCGCGACAACTGCACCCAACGCCATCGGGATGTGCAGGATGTCCCCGCCCTTGGCGTCCTTGAGTTGCGCGTCGGTCATCGGGCTATCGGTCGCCCCGAAGTCCGCCGTCTGGTCGGAGATGGCCTTGATGCCACCGCCAGACCCAATTGACTGGTAATTGACCTGGACCTGCGTGACCTTGTTGTAGTCGTTGAACCACTTGGAGTACAGGACCGCCGGGAAGGTGGCACCGGCGCCGGTCAGGGCCTTCGCTTCGCCATCGAATGGCCCGGTGATCAACCCCGCGCCGCCGGAAGCCGGAGCCGCTGCGGGGGCCTTGGTCGGCTCAGCCGCCGCCGGTGCCTTGGTCGGTTCCGCGGGCTTCGCGGCAGCGGTCGTCGGCGCGGCACCAGCGGCCTTGGTCGGTTCTGCGGGCTTCGAGGCCGGAGCTTCACTGCCCCCGCACGCGGCGACGATCGCCGCCCCTGCGGCGCCCGCCAGCAGCCCGGTCGCCTGCACCAGCATCGATCGCCGGCGCGTCAGGAAATCGGTGGTGGTCACTTGTGCTTGTCCTTCTTCTTCTCAGCCGGAAGCGGAATCACGCGGAACTGGTAGCCCGTCCCGCGGATGGTGTGGATGAAGCGGGGGCGCCCCGGGTCGGGCTCCACCTTGTCGCGGATACGCGAGACGTGGACGTCAACCGTCCGCGTCTCCTGGTCGAG
>CAILQO010000239.1 GCA_903836285.1 uncultured Chloroflexota bacterium | reverse complement strand
TGGGTGTCCGGGGCCTCCCCGGCCGACGCCGCGCGCTTGGCAACCGCAGGCGCATCGGTCGCGGTGGCCCATGCGGGGACGGTGGCGGTGACCGCCGACGCAGTGTGTGAGGCGCTGGCGCGGTTCGGGTAGTGCCGTACGGACTCATCGTAGCCGCAGGCCTCTGTTCCACAAACAAGCCTGTCTCGCGTCTTGTGGAACTAAGCTTTTTGTGGAACACTCGGCCATTGCCACTCACTAGCCGGAGAGTGCCATGCCTCGGATCGACCCACAGCGTGCTCGGCTGATTGACGGCGTCGTTGCCCAGATTCGTGGGTGTCTACCTGCGACATGGCAAGTCATCCGATCCGCTGACGGGCGCAACGCCGCCGATGCCCCGTCGACAGACATCGTGCGAGTTGCGTCGCCGGATGGTCGCTCCGCCACCGTGCACTTAGCGGCCAGACTGTCGACACCATCGGCGGCGGAAATCGAGTCGGCCATCTCCCACGCAGGAAGCGCGCCGGTGGTGGTGATTGCCCCATTTCTCACAGCACGCACACGCAGCGCACTCTTGACCCTCGGTGCGTCATATGCCGACACGACTGGAAACCTTCGGGTCGTGATCGAAGACCCGGCGGTCTATATTGAGCGACGCGGGGCCGACCGAGCGCCGCGATCAGACGACGGATCCCCGCGCACTCTTCGCTCATTGCGCGGGCCGGCGACAGCCCGAGTCGTTCGAGCGCTTTGCGACCTCATGCCACCATACGGCGTCCGGCAATTGTCCGTCGTCGCGAACGTTCCGGTCGCCACGGTCTCCCGGGTGACCGCACTGCTTGAGCGCGACGGCCTTGTCGAACGGTCAGCGGATCGTTCAATCACCAGTGTCGACTGGCGTTCGCTGATCGAAGCGTGGGCTCGCGACCGGCCCCTTGCGCGTGCGACCGGACGCATCTCGGCCATCGAACCGCGCGGTTGGCCCGCGCTCGTCGCCAAGTTGGGAAGGCTCCCTCGCCACGCGGTCACGGGTAGCCTTGCGCTCACCGGGTTACCCGGCATTGAACGGGTCGCCCCCGTGTCACTCGCGATTGTCTACGTTGACGACCCGGAGAAAGCGATCGACACGCTCGGCCTCGTGCGAGTGGACGCCGGCGCAAACGTCTGGATCATCGCCCCAGACGACCCCGTGGCCTTTGAACGTGGGCGCGTGACGCCGTGGCCAGTCGCCAATGCGAGTGATCCAACCCAGTCGGGACTGGCCGTCGCGCCAACTCAGGCGGCGGCCGATCTGCTCGCAAGTCCCGGGCGAGGCCCGGCCGAGGCGGACGCCCTGATGCGGTGGATGGAGGCAAACGAGCGTGTTTGGAGGATCCACCCCGGCACCTGAGTATGTCGCGGCGCGGCGAGTCCTCCTCGACGCCCTTGGTGCACTCGGCCCGCACCGGGCAGCTGTAGTGCTCGTCGGCGCGCAAGCCCTCTACCTGCGCGTCGGCACTGGGTCGGTAGCCGTCGCGCCGTACACCACCGACGCTGACGTAGCGATGGACCCTCGGCTGATCGGCGACGCACCCCTCCTCGCCGACGCCCTTGGTGACGCCGGGTTCACGTTGGCGGTTCGTCCCGGCACGTGGATACGAGATGGCGTGGCTGTTGACCTGCTCGTTCCGGCATCGCTTGGGGGCGCGGGCCGACGAGCAGCGCGGCTCGGAGCCCACGGAAACGACATTGCCAGAACGACGACCGGCTTGGAGACCGCTCTGGTGGACAACAATGCCGAGACCATCATTGCACTCGATCCCGCAGACAAGCGCACGCAGTTAGTACGCGTCGCCAACCTCGCGTCGCTTCTCGTCGCCAAACTGCACAAGATCTCAGATCGCGCACGCGATTCCAGTCGACGCATCGACAAGGACGCGCTTGACGTGCTCCGCCTCTTTCAGGGAGCTGAGCCACAAGGACTGGGGACGAGGCTTACCGAGCTCACCGTTGATCCACTGGCGGG
>CAILQO010000238.1 GCA_903836285.1 uncultured Chloroflexota bacterium | reverse complement strand
GCGAGTGACAGGGCGACCTCAGCCGGGCGAGGCCCAGTGGGGGTTCCAGACCACCTCCCACAGGTGCCGGTCGGGGCATTGGAAGTAACCGGCGTACCCGCCCCAGAAGGTCGCCTGCGCGGGTTTCACCATCGTCGCGCCCGCTTCCATGGCGAGTGCCATGACGGCGTCGACCTCGGCCGGTGACCCGACGTTGTGGCCGATGGTCATCTCGGTGCGCCCCGACCCGTCCGTCAGGTCCGCGGGAATTCCGGCGTCGTGGGCGATGCTTGCCCGGGGGAAGAGGGCGAGTTTCAGGCCTCCTTCGAGGTCGAGGAAGGCGACCGAGCCATGCGCGTATTCGGCACCGACGATGCCATCCGTCGGGAACCCGAGGCCGTCGCGATAGAACCTCACCGCGCGTTCGAGATCATCGACCCCGAGGGTAATGACGGTGATGCGTGGCTTCATCGACATAGTGCGCATCACGTCGGGATGGTGGCGCCGATCGAGTGGCCAAATAAGGCCTCGGGTGAGTCCGGCACGTCGGCACCCAGCTTGTGCAGCGCCGGTCTGCCTATCGTGTCGGGCGACTTGGGGCGACTTCACCGCGCGAGTTGGTGGTCAATCGCCCGAGCATCCGCATGCCGTCGGCACACAGGCTGCAGACCACTCGATACTCGTCTGGTGTGTCGCAGTCTCCGCCACTGCGGCCACTTACACGGCCTACTATCAAGCGTACTCGCCGCCCGGTCGGATCGTCGTGGTGGATATCGCCTCGAGCCGCACCGCACATCCGGCAGGCATGATGGTCCCGCTCAAGTACGGCAGACCTTCGGGCTCGAGAGAGGTGAGACGTGCCTCGCGGACGAGGCGTTGAGTCCATCAGCATGTATTCGCCGAGGTTGAGATCCGGGTAACTGCCACGCGTGAGCAGAGTTAACCCGTCAATGTCCCGAAGCTCGCGTAGGCGACGGGTCCATGCGGACCCGCCTCCGGCGACTGCGCGAAGTTCGTCGTGACCCATCACACGGCCGAGGTTGGCGAGACAGTGATCGCGAAGACGTGCACGAGCACCGCGGTGTGACCGAGGCATCAAACACTTCCTTCCCTACGACTCTCCCAAGCATCGTTGGGTTGTGATCTTCCGGCGACCGAAGTACCGAGTGTTGGGAGGTGGTGCACCCACTAATCTCAGCGTACCAACAGCACTCTTGCCCACGTGTGCGCGGTCACGTGCGACTACCCCAATCTACTACCAGCGTAATTGAGGTGCCAGATCCCAAAATCACCGTAGCAGTTGCTCAGCAAGTCTCACTGATTCTTTGCCAACAGAGAAATTGGTGGGCGAGTAACCTGCAGGCAGTGATGTCGGCGCAGCTCTTGTTAACGCACACCGGAGCGGGCAAGATGCCCGCGCACTGACTACGATCCCCACTGGGGTTTCGAGAAATTGGGGCCGGGCAGTTCCGGGGAAAGGGGGCTTGTCCCCATGTCGATAGGTTGTCAATCACCCGCAGATCACAGTGACGGTGTCGTCGGGGCGCCCACGGTGCCGCCTGCACCATTTCTTTCAGGCGGCTCCACACCGGGCGCTCTACCCCTCGATCTGGGTCTCCAGCCACTTCTCCATAAAGGTGTCGAGGTCGCCATCGAGGACGCCAGACGCGTTGCTCGTCTCGTGCTCCGTCCGGTTGTCTTTCACCATCGTGTACGGGTGCAGCACATACGACCGGATTGAGCTGCCGAAGCCCGCCACCGTCGGCTCACCTTTCAGCCGTCGCCGTTCGTTCTCCACCTCTGTCAGGCGCCGCTCAAGCAACCGCCCACGCAAGATCTTCATCGCCACCTCGCGGTTCTGCACCTGCGACCGCTCGTTCTGGCAGGTCGCCACGATGCCGGTCGGCTTGTGGGTCAGGCGGACGGCCGACGACGTCTTGTTGACGTGCTGCCCGCCGGCGCCGGACGACCGGAAGACGTCCATCTCGACGTCCTTCTCATCGATGATGATGTCGACGTCCTGTTCGACCACCGGCATCACCTCGACCCGCGCGAAGCTGGTGTGGCGTCGCGCCTGACCATCGAAGGGTGAGATGCGAACCAAGCGATGGCCCCCCCGCTCTGATCGCGCGTAGCCGTAGGCGTAGTCGCCCAACACTTGCAGCGTTCCGCTCTTGATACCGGCCTCATCGCCTTCGGCCACGCTGACGACCTCCGCCTGGAAGCCTCGCTTCTCGGCCCAACGGGTGTACATGCGCAGCACCATCTGGGCCCAGTCCTGTGACTCGGTCCCGCCCTCGCTCGCCGAGACCTCGATCAGCACGCCGCTGCGGTCGTATTCGCCGCTCAACGCCAACTGGAAGCGCAGCGTCTCAAGGCGCGCCTCCATCGCCGTGACGTCCGCCTCGACCGACGCGATCGCCTCCTCATCACCCTCGGCAACGGCGACCTCGAGGAACTCGGCCATGTCTGTAGCGTCGCGTTCAAGCGAAGTCCACGTCTCGATCGTGGCGCGCAGGCCATTCATCGCACGCAACGTGCCCGCGGCGACCTGCGGGTCATCCCAGAACCCCTCAGCCTGCGATGCCTGCTCAAGGCGCGAAAAGTCCGCGCGCTTCGCATCCAGGTCGAGGCGTCCCATGTACTGGGCGACCAGGCGGGACAGCTCCTCAATGCGGGCGTTCAGCGACTCGGGTGACATCGGGTTGGCTCCGTTCCTCCCCGCTCCCGCGTCCGCGGGGAGGGGCTGGGGGCGAGTGTGACCGTATTAGCGCGGCGCCTCCGTAGGAGGACTCGAGTACTCGGATAACGACAGGCACTGCGCTACAGATGACGAAGGCGGGACGTGGCGCCTGCCACTTCCCCTCCCCGGAGCCGGCGGGACGCCCGCGGTCCCAAGCGAACCGCTCCCTTGCTGCGACAGGCGAATACGACCTCCGACGGAGGCGCAACGGTGCGGAAAACTACGAGCGACGGCGCTGGGGCGTCAGGTGCCGCGGCGTCGTTCGCGGTTCCGCGCCCGGCGCTCAAGGGCCTCCTGACGGTTGCGTTCGGCGCGCGTGAGCGGCCGTCCGTCCGCGCCGGTCGCCACCGCTCCGACGCGCGGCGCAGGGGCGCGGCCCGACACGGGAACCTCCACCGGCTTGTTCGTGACCATGCGCGCCATCGACCGCGGCGGGGCAACCAGTTCCGCCACGCGCCTCGCAACCGCCGGGGATGGTGGCCGTGGAGGTGTCGGCGGGCGGGTCGCCGCGCCATCGGCACTCGCCCCGTCGCCATCGGCGGGGACCGGAACGGCGTTCCCGTCCGATACTTCGACCTCGGGCCCGGGAACCTCCGGTGCGGCCAACGGCGTAAGGGAGAACTGCATCCGGAAGCACGCACCGATGACGTTCGCCTGGATGTCCCGCACCAGATCCTGGAAGAGGCGATACGCCTCACCCTTGTACTCGGTGAGTGGGTCACGCTGACCGTAGGCGCGCAGGCCAATCCCGGCGATGATGTCGTCGATGGCGGTCAGGTGCTCCTGCCAGAGGCCGTCGATGACGCGCAACATCGTGCCCTTGACGGCGTACGCAAACAGTTCCGGCGAGTAGCGGCGCTCACGCAGGTCGTAGATTGCGTCGGCCCACGACACGAGGATGTCGGGCATCGTCTCACGGTTTTCACCCACGAGGATGTCCGCGGCATCGGCATCCGGCACCGCCTCGGCAAGGTCCGGCCCAAGCAACGAGGCGAATCCCGAGTAGATGGCCTCGAGGTTCCAGTCGTCTGGCCGGGTCGACTCGGTGTGCTGCTGCACAAGCCGTTCGGCCAGGGCACGTGCCATCGGGATGAGCAAGTCGCGCGGGGACTCGGCGCGGAGCACTTGGCGGCGCTGCCGGTACACGACGGCGCGTTGCGTGTTCATGACGTCGTCGTACTCGACGGTGTGCTTGCGCATGTCGAAGTTGAAGCCCTCGACCTTCTCCTGCGCTTGCGCGATGCTGCGGCTCACCATCGGGTGCTCGATCGGCTGGTCGTCGTCGAGGCCGAGCCGGTCCATGATGCCCATGATCCGCTCGGACCCGAAGCGACGCATCAGGTCGTCTTCGAGACTGAGATAAAAGCGGGACGACCCGGGGTCACCTTGGCGCCCGGCACGGCCACGCAACTGGTTGTCGATGCGACGAGACTCGTGGCGCTCGGTGCCGATGATGTGCAAGCCACCGAGTTGGCGAACGGTCTCGCGCTCGGCCGCATCGTCGGCCCCAAGGATGATGTCGGTCCCTCGCCCGGCCATGTTGGTGGCGATCGTGACCGCCCCAAGGCGCCCGGCCTGCGAGACGATGGTGGCCTCCATCTCGTGGTACTTGGCGTTGAGGACCTGGTGGGTGATGCCCCGCTCGCGCAGGAGGTGGCTGAGCGACTCGGACTTCTCCACCGACGTCGTGCCGACGAGGACGGGGCGCCCCGAGGCGTGCATCTCCTCGATCTCATCGACGATGGCGCCGACCTTGCCCGGTCCGCTGCGGAAGATCAGGTCTGCCATGTCGTCGCGCACCATCGGGCGGTGCGTCGGGATGGGGACCACCTCGAGGTTGTAGATCTTGCGGAACTCGTCGGCCTCGGTCATCGCCGTGCCGGTCATGCCGGCGAGCTTGCCGTAGAGGCGGAAGTAATTCTGGAAGGTGATCGTCGCGAGGGTGAGGTTCTCGCGCCGGATGGCGACCCCTTCCTTCGCCTCGATGGCCTGGTGGAGACCTTCGGAGTAGCGCCGACCCGGCATGAGGCGCCCGGTGAACTCGTCGACGATGACGATCTCGGCGTCGCGCCGGTGCTCGCCCGGGCCAAGCACGCGCCCCTCGTGGACGAGGACGTAATCGCGGTCGCGCCGGAAGGTGACGTGCGCGCGCAATGCCTGCTCGAGGTAGTGGACGAGGGTGTAGTCCTCCTCGCCATAGATGTTCGCCACGCCGGCAAGCTGCTCAACGCGGTCGATGCCCTCGTCCGTCATCATCACGGACTTGGCCTTGAGGTCGACGGTGTAGTGCTCCTCCTCGCGCAGGCGCTCAACGATCCGGGCGAAGCGGCCATAGGTGTCGGGCGGCTCGTCGGCGGGACCGGAGATGATGAGCGGGGTGCGCGCCTCATCGATCAGGATGTTGTCCACCTCATCGACGATGGCGTACGCGAGATCGCGCTGTGCCATCTGCGAAAGGTCGTAGACCATGTTGTCGCGCAGGTAATCGAATCCGAACTCGTGGTTGGTGCCGTAGGTGATGTCGGCGCGGTACGCGTCGCGTCGCGCCACCGGCTGCCAGTGCGCAAGGCGCTCGTCACCCCGGGGCACTGGGTCGATGTAGTCCGGGTTGAAGACGCCGGCGAACTCGTGGCAAATCACGCCGGTCGTGATCCCGAGGCGGGCATTGACTGGACCCATCCACCCGCCACCAACCCGAGAGAGGTAGTCATTCGGGGTGATGAGGTGGCAGCCGCGCCCGGTGAGGGCGTTGAGGTAGAGCGGCAGACTGGCAACGAGGGTCTTGCCCTCGCCGGTACGCATTTCGGCGATCTGCCCGCGGTGAAGCGCGATGCCACCCATCAACTGCACGTCGTAGTGGCGCATGCCAAGGGCGCGTCGGGCGGCCTCACGGACGGCGGCGAACGCTTCAGGGAGGATGTCGTCGAGGGTCTCGTGGCCGGCCGAGGGGTCTACCGGGGCGACGTTCCCGTCGGTGTCGTGGAGGACGAAACCGAGTTGATCGACGGGAACGCCGAGCCGGCGGCGGAACTCAAGTGTCTTGGCGCGCAGGGCCTCGTCGTTGAGCGCCTGATAGGTGGCTTCGAGGGCGTTGACCTTGTCGATGATCGGCTGGTATCGCCGTGGGTCACGGTCACGCCCGCCGGCGAAGAGCCCTCGCAACCACTGGACCATCGAACCGCTCCCGCGCGACCGGTGGGGTGGCGGGTTGGCTCACCCTTGCCTCGGAATGGGAGGCGCGCGGGGCCAAGGCCGCCACGACGGCGCGTAACCTGTGAAGTGTAGCGGCCTGCCTCCGGAGCCCGATACGCTGGTGGGTCGCTCGCGTGCGGTCGCCGCGCAAGCCCCTGCATCCCCGGCGATACGCCCCAATGGTCGTCAATCGCTCCGGTCCGTGGGCATCCCTGCCCGCCTCCCGTCGACACGGTACCCACTCGCCTCGATCGCGCTGGGGGCGGGCTCCGGGCTGGGAGCGCCAAGGCGTCTCGCGCTGCCTCCACGGTGCTCGGTGGCGAAGCGTGACACCGTCCAAGGACGATGGGTCGAAGCCATTGGGACGCCTGATCCTTGCCCGCATCCCGGCCACAACCGCTCGCGCTCGACAACGATCACACTCGTGGCATCCTGCACTGGGAGTGCCGGCGATGGCGCAAGAGTGTCGTCGGCTCGCTCAAGACGGATCAAGCGCCCATCCCCACGGGTGACGCATCGGAGCGCAATCTCAGGCGAAGACCCCCGCGCCCTGCCATCGCCTCCGTCCGAAATCGCGAGTGCAACATGCTATGCCTGCGA
Source organism: uncultured Chloroflexota bacterium (assembly GCA_903836285.1). Classification (GTDB taxonomy): domain Bacteria; phylum Chloroflexota; class UBA11872; order UBA12225; family UBA12225; genus CAILQO01. The sequence continues at coordinate 2,619 of CAILQO010000238.1, read as the reverse complement.
TGCCCTGCCCATCACCTCTGGCAGCGTCCCCGCGTCGGCTCGGTCCCACGCCGCCTGCGTGAGCGCCCACAACGACCCAGCGACGATCCCGTGGCCCCCAAGCAGGACAGGCACCGGCGCCCCCAGTGCTGCCTGCGTGAACTCCCGGGCGACCGGGTCCTCAATGGCACCGACGTCGCCGATGTCCGACGCGAAGCGATCGTTCGCGGACAGGCGCAGGCCGAGATGCGCGAAGAGGACCCGGGAGTCGAACATGACGACGTCGGCAAGCTCGGCGAGGTGGCGGAAGAACTGGGTTGGCCCGACCGCCTGGTACAGGTGACCGACGAGCGAACGCGCCTCGCCGGACGCGTCCCGCCCGAACGCGACCATCCCTCGTTCCTCGACGAACAGGCGCTTCGCGGCAGGGATGTCGCTGGTGGAGGACCCCCAGACCGTGGCGTTGACCCGGCCGATCAGTGCGAGTTGCGCCTTGTTCGACACGAGGTAGGGCATCGCGGCTTCAAACCGTGCCACCGGCAGGTCACAGGAGTCGAGGTACGCCCGTGCGTGGGGCCGGCACCCGACATGCAGGCGCAATGCGGTCAGGTCGGCGGGCGTGTCCAAGTCAAAGATCGTGCCGAGCGACGCCTCGAGGATCTCAGCCGCCAGACCCGCCTGCCTTGCAAGCAGGCCGGGGACCGAGTTGTCGTGTGCACCGGGCAGGTCGATCCGCCCGAGCGACGATTTCGGCGTGAAGCCGAAGAAGTCTGCCGACCACAGGTTGTTCGCCACCACGGTGCCCCGGCGGGTGTCTTCGGCGCTGGCCAGGAGGCGTTCGCACGTCTCCCGGAGGGAGGTCGCTGAGAGCAACGGGGCGGACGCGCCGCTGAAGTACAAGGGCACCTCGACTTCGGGGCGCTCGACGATCTCTCGCAGGCGGTTACCAAAGTGGAAGGGGCGCCCGGAATCGTCCAGGTGGACGGTCGTCCGGGTGCCGGCGGCCCGGGCGGCCAGCTCTGGCGCGTCGGTCGCGAGGATCAGGCCGCCAATGAGCGGTTCCTCGCGCGCGAGGTCGAGCAAGTCGAGCGTCGCGGCATGCTGTGCCCCGGCGACGAGCCGCTCAACTGGGGTGTCACCGCCACGACCGGCAAACGCCACCAAGCTCACGCGCCCGCGCCTGGCCCCCGGGGCGACGACCGGCACGTGCAATGGTTGGGCGGGGGTCTCCAACTGGCACCTCCCGATGCGTAGGGCGTCAGTCGCCCCCGCCATACGGCGAGGAGTAGCGGGTCTCAAGGTCGCGGAAGCTGGTCAAGTTGGCGGAGAAGAAGAGCTCGAAGTCGCCGACCGGGCCATTGCGGTGCTTCGCCAAGATGATCTCTGCAATGTTGCGCTTGTCGGTCTCGCGGTCGTACATCTCGGGACGGTAGATGAACATCACGATGTCCGCGTCCTGCTCGATGGATCCGCTGTCGCGCAGGTCAGAGAGTTGGGGGCGGTTTCCCGGACGGCTCTCGACGGCGCGGGAGAGCTGCGAGAGCGCCAGGACCGGAACATTCAGCTCGCGCGCGACCGCCTTGAGCGCGCGACTGATCTCGGAGACCTCCTGCACGCGGTTCTCCGTGGTGCGCCCCTGCATCAGCTGCAGGTAGTCGACAACGATCAGGCCGACGTTGTGCTCGGCCTGCATCCGGCGCGCCTTCGTGCGCAGCTCCATGACCGAGATGCCCGGTGTGTCATCGATATAAATCGGCATGTCATTGAGCGTTGCCATGGCAGCGGAAACGCGCCCCCATTCGTCGTCCTCAACCTGGCCGGTCCGGATGCGATGCGAATCGATGCCCGTTTCGGAACAAAGCAGGCGGAGCACCAGCTGGTCGCGCGACATCTCGAGCGAGAAGATGCCGACGGGGGTCTGGGTCACCTTTGCCGCATGGTGGGCGATGTTGAGGGCGAAGCTCGTCTTGCCGACACCCGGACGCGCCGCGAGGATGAGCAGGTCGGACCGCTGGAGGCCGCCGGTCATCTCGTCGAGTCGACGGAATCCGGTCGCGATGCCGAAGGGCTGGCCCCGGCGCGAGTGGATGAAGTCCAGCTCGTCGAAGAAGTCTTGAACGATCTCCGACAGGGCCACGTAGTCCCGCCCACTCCGTCGCTGGGTAAGGGCGAAAAGCACCTGCTCGGCGCGATCAACGGCCTCCTCGGCATCGTTACGGGCATCGTAGGCGATCTGCGCGATCTGGCCACCCGCGCTAATCAGGCGGCGCAAGATGCCGTTCCGCTCGACGACGTGGCCGTAAAACTCGACATTGACCGCAGTCGGGACGAGGCTGATCAGGCTCGTGACGTACGCCGGGCCGCCAATGAGCTCGAGTTGCCCACGGCGCTCAAGTTCGTCGCACACGAGGACAAAGTCGCACGGCTCACGTCGCGAATAGAGGTCGAGCGCGGCCTGATAGATCGAACGGTGGGCTTCCCGATAGAAGTCCTCGGCACGCAGGAAGCCGGCGACGCGCGTGATTGCGTCGCGGTCAATGAGGATGCTCCCGAGGACCGACTGCTCGGCCTCGATGTTCTGTGGTGGGAGGCGTTCGTCGACCACTGGGGCGTCCCATGCCAGGGATTCACGGGGCTTGG
>CAILQO010000237.1 GCA_903836285.1 uncultured Chloroflexota bacterium | reverse complement strand
CTCCCACCCCCACGGACTTCGAAGAGCGAGTCGCCATCCTCCGCCTGACCGAGCGGCATACCGTCGCGGAAGGTGATCGCCGCGCGGTCGGTCACGTCGTACCGCACCCACGGGATCACCTCTTGCCCGGAGGGCGGAGAGCCGTGCGCCGTGATAAGCGTGTGCCAACCCGTCGCCCGATCTCCGGACGCGATGACGGTTGGCAGCGGTGCCCCTACCTCATGGCGGCGCACCGCGAACCGCACACGCGGCGGAGCACCGCCGTCCCACCGCCCTTGAGGCGACCACCCCACAACGCCTCGCGCCGCAAACGCCCGCATCGCGCCCCACGGGTCTCCAAGCGGGCTGACGCCGAGACGCCCCTCCCACGCTTGATCGCCGTTAGCCACAATCGCGGCAAGCGATACCGCCGTACTTCGGTCGGGCAAGAGCGGCGTGACAATCCCTGGCCGATCAGGGTCGGTGCCAAAGATCGGCCGGTCGCCGTCGGTCACAACCCACCCGGCGGCGAAGCGCCCCGCCACGTTTTCCAATGGCATGAGCGCCTCCTCCAGCCTCTGATGCCCTGCGACCTACCGCAGTGGCAGCTTGACCTCCGCACCGGTCACGGTCGATTCGCGCAACGCCTGGATGAACTCGATCGAGCGACGCCCCTCCTCACCGGTCACCAGCGGGTCGCGCCCCTGACGGATCGCCGCAAGGAAGTCCTGCAACTGCCACTTGTGGCAGATCGGGAATGGCGAGAAATGCTCCTCTTTCGCCTCGCGTGCCCGGGCTAACTCGGCAGCGGCGGCCGCCTCCTCGCCGGGAATGGTCCAGATGTCGTTCTCGCCCATCCGGCCCTCAGGGTCCTCAAGCACCGACACCGTGGCACCCGTTTCACCGGTGATGCTGATGCGCGACCCAAGTGTGGGGGTTGTCGAAATGGAGACCGAGGCCACGCCAAGGGCACCGTTCTCCCACCGTAGGGCCGCGACCGCCGTGTCCTCGCACTCGATGTAGGGGTGCGTCAGGTTCGCCCACTTCCCATAAATGGAGGTGAGAGGCCCAGCGGCGCTCATCAGCCAGAGATACATGTCGATGCCGTGCACCGCCTGGTTCACCAGCGCGGCACCGTTCTCGCCGGCCCACGTGCCTCGCCACGGCGCATCGCGGTAGTACGCCTCGTCGCGATACCACTTGAACATGAAGTCGCCCGAGATCGGGCGACCAATCTTGCCCGCCTTGATCGCCTCGTACGCGCGCAACGCCGCCGGCCAGAACCGCCGCATGAAGATCACCCCGAAGCGCACGTCCGCCTTGCGCGTTGCCTCGATCGCCCGATCCGCCTCCGCTAGGTCCATCGTCATCGGCTTCTCGACGATGGTGTGCTTGCCGAGGGCAGTCGCCATCATCGTCGCCGGCACGTGGAACGGTGGGTTCGTGCAGACCGAGATGGCCTCGACACCCTGGTGCTCGATCAGCGCACGCGCATCACCCCAGTGGTTCGGGATGCCGAACTCGCGCGCCAGCGACGCTGCCCGCTCCGGATCGATGTCCGCGCAACCGACCAACTCACATTCGCCCTCCGCCTCGAGGGCCTTCAGCGCCTGCGCGTGGAAGCGCGCAATGTTTCCGCAACCGATGATCCCGATACCGATCCGCCGCATCTCTCCTGCCCTCCGCCCGGCGCGCCGGCGTGGGTCCGGCGCACAATTCGTGCGATCATAGGGTCGCAATGCGTCGTGCGTCAGCGACGCGCGCCGCCCTCGGAGAGACGCGTGGACAGCTATTCCATCACGTACGCGCCGGTAATTCTCGCGGCGGCGATCGGCGTCGGCTTCATCGCGCTCACCCTGACCTTGGCCGACCAGCTGGCGCCACGGGTCCGTTCGCGCGGCAAGGACTCGATCTACGAGTGCGGTATGCCAACGATCGGCCAAGGGTGGAGCCAGATGAACCTGCGCTACTACCTGTACGCGATCCTGTTCCTCGTCTTCGAAATCGAGTCGGTCTTCCTCTTCCCATGGACGGTCGTCTACAAGGGGCTCGGGCCGTTCGCCTTCTGGGAGATGGCCCTATTCGTGTCGATGTTGCTCTTCGGTCTGGCGTACGCCTGGCGCAAGGGGGTCCTCACGTGGGAGTAAATCTGAGCGCACCGGTTCCGTTCGCGGATGGCTACGGTTCCGCCGCGACAGCCGTCGTGCCGATGAACGACGGGTCGACAGGCATGCCCGGCGCGGACGGCCTCTTCGCCCGCCTGCCCCAAGGCATCGTGACGACCTCCGTCGATCAGGTCTTCCAGTGGGCGCGCAAGAGCAGCTTATGGCCGATGACCTTCGGCCTCGCCTGCTGCGCCATCGAGATGATCTCGACGTTCATGGCGAAGCACGACCTCGATCGCTTTGGGGTCATCGGTCAAGTTGGCGCGACTCCGCGCCAATCCGACCTGATGATCGTCTCGGGCACGGTCACGACCAAGATGGCACCGGCGGTTCGCGTGCTGTGGGAACAGATGCCGGAACCGAAGTGGGTGATCTCTATGGGCGGCTGTGCCACCTGCGGTGGACCGTACTACCGGTACCCAACCGTGGTGCAGGGGGTCGACCAAGTCATCCCGGTGGATGTCTACATTGGGGGGTGCCCGCCACGCCCCGAGGCGCTCATGCACGGCATCCTGAAGTTGCAGGAAAAAATCATGCGCCAGGCGAACGAGGGGCGCCGCCCGGTCCCCGAGTTCGAACTGGTCCTCGAAGGCGATGGCGTCGCCGCTGGCTAAGCGGCACCATCCGACGGCACGGAAGTTGAGGCAATCGGGCGCATGAGCGGCGAAGGCGCGGCCATCTCCCTGCGGGCGACGCTGGCGAACTCCAAATGGACGGGCACGGGCTGCCCGCACTGCCAGCAGCCAATCAACGTCGGCGACCCGGCAGTGCTCTGCCCGTCGTGCTTCACGCCGCACCACGCCACGTGCTGGCGCGCCAACGAAAACCGCTGCGCCAAGGATGGCACTGGTGCACGTGTTATCGAACCGCGGGGCCGAGGGGCGCCCGCCGCCGAGGCTGCCCCGCCGGCAGCACCCGCACCGAAACCTGCCGCCGCCGCGCCGGCAGCCCCCGCCAAGCCAGCGGCCCCACCGAAGCCCGCCGTCCCGGCTGCGGGTGGGCGAGGCGCTGGGCCAAACATCCGCGAGGCGCCGGGCCTCCGCACGATGGACGGCGTCAAGTCCCGCATTGCAGCGGCGCTTGACGGCTTCGATCCCGCCTTCGGCGTCGCTGTCGACGAGGTGACTGTCACCATCGACGCCGCCCGCCTGCCTGACGCCGCCCGGATCCTCAAGGAGCGGGACGGTCTCAAGTTCGACTACCTGCGATGCCTGAGCGGCGTCGACTACCAAGCTGATGGTATCGAGGTGGCGTACCACCTCTTCAGCACCCGCCTCTCCCAAAAGTGCGTCCTCAAGACCCGCCTGTCGGGTGAAGGCGCCGGCGTCGGCACCGTCACCGGGGTCTGGGCCGGCGCCAACTGGCACGAGCGCGAGACCGCGGAGATGTTCAACATCCGCTTTGACGGTCACCCGTACCCCGAGCCGTTGCTTCTTGAGCGGGACGAAACCGGTCGGGTCGTGCCCGGTCCGATCCTCCTCAAGCGTTTCAAGCTGCGCCCGAAGGAACCGCCGGCACAGTTCGGCTTCCCGGAGGAGGAGTAGACAGTGGCCGTTGCTAACCCACCGCACGACCTCGTAGACGCCCCCCCCGGCGAAGCAATCGAGCGCAACCTTGAGACCGTCGAGATGACGGTCAACATGGGGCCGCAGCACCCGAGCACGCACGGCGTCTTCCGCATGGTGCTGACCCTTGAGGGCGAGCGTGTGCGCAACGTGCAGTCGCACATCGGCTACCTGCATCGCGGTGCCGAGAAGCTCGGCGAAAGCGGCGACCTCGAGGGCTACCGCAAGGCGATGATCACCCTCGACCGGACCGACTACCTCTCGACCTTCCTCAACGAGCACGCGTACATCCTCGCGGTCGAAAAGCTGGCGAACATCGCCGTGCCGGAACGGGCAGAGTACATCCGCATCATCCTTGGCGAACTCACCCGGATCAGCTCGCATTGCATGTTCTACGGTGCGTTCGGGGCCGACTCCGGCGCGACGACACCGTTCATGTATGCCTTCGCCCTGCGCGAGGACATCCAATCGCTCTTTGAAGCAGTCGGCGGCGCGCGCATGTTCCCGAACTACTACCGCGCCGGAGGCCTGCGCGAGGATGTGCCGCGCGACTTCGCCGATCGTGTCCGCCAGATCATCGAAACCTGCAAGCGATCGTTCGACGAATTCGACGCGCTGATCTCTGGCAACGAGATCTTTCTGAGCCGCACCCGTGGCCTAGGCGTCATTGGTCAGGAACGCGCAATCGATCTCGGCCTGTCCGGTCCGATGCTTCGTGCCACCGGCTTGCCGTACGACGTCCGCAAGATGGAGCCGTACTCCATTTATGATCGCTTCGACTTCGACGTGCCAATCGGCACGCGTGGTGACTGTTACGACCGCTACCTCCTCAGGCAAGAGGAGTTGCGCCAGTCGTTGCGCATTGTGGAGCAAGCGGTTCGCGACCTACCGGGCGGCCCGACCATCGGGAACGCACCCAAGGCCCTGCGTCCGCCGAAGGGTGAGGCATACGTCCGCATCGAGAACGCCCGCGGTGACTTCGGCGTCTACCTCGTCTCGGACGGCAAGTCGAGCGCCCCGTACCGCGTCAAGTACCGCAGCCCCTGCTTCTGCAACTTGCAATCGCTCAACGACATGGCCATCGGGGCGTACATCGCCGACGCGGTCGTCGCTCTCGGTTCCGTCGACATCGTCCTCGGTGAGGTCGATCGCTAGCCCGCCCCGACTGACCTTGCACGCGAGGACTCCACCATGAACGTCGACCCCACCACCGGGCTTACCTTGCAGGCCGCCCCGTCTTGGGCGCCGGACTTCCTTACAACGCCGTTCCTCGGGGGCATCGCCCTCGCGGACATCATCGCGATTGTGGTCATCCTGCTCTTCGTGCTCAACTTCGTCATGATGGAGATCTGGCTTGAGCGTAAGGTGGCCGGGCACGTCCAGTTGCGCCGCGGTCCGCTTCACGTCGGCCCGCACGGGGCGATGCAAAGCCCGGCGGATGTCGTCAAGCTCCTGACCAAGGAGCAGTTGATCCCTTCAGCTGCCGACCAAGTCGTCTTTCCAATCGCCCCCTACTTGGTGTTCATCCCGGTGTTCCTGACCTTTCTCGTAATCCCGTGGGGCCCGCTGGTTCTCTTCGGCAACCTCGTGCTCCGTCCGTTCGACCTCGGCCTCGTTTACATGGTCGCCATCCCGGCGGTGCAGGGCGTTGGCCTGGTCATGGCCGGGTGGTCGTCAGGGAACAAGTACTCGTTGCTTGGCTCCGCCCGCGTCGTCGCACAGCTCATCTCCTACGAGCTGCCCATCGTGGTCGCCCTGCTCGGCGTGGCGATGATGGCCGGCAGCCTGAGCCTCACAACCATCGTCGAGTCTCAGATGACGCGCGGGTGGAACGTGTTCATGCAGCCGCTTGGGTTCGTCATCTTCTTTCTCGCCACGATGTCCGAGATGAGCCGGACGCCGTTCGACATCGCGATCGCCGAGTCGGAGATCGTCGGCGGTCCGTTCATCGAGTACAGCGGCATGCGGTGGGGCATGTTCTACTTGGCGGAGTTCGCGGCGGTCTGCCTGAACTCCGCACTTACCGCCACGCTATACCTCGGCGGCTGGGAACCGTTCCCCGGCTCACGGGCTCTCGGCCTTGGCTGGCTCGGGGACTATTTCGGCGTGCTGTTCTTTCTCGGGAAGGTGCTGTTCTTGGTCGTGATCATCCAGTGGGCGCGCTTCCTCCTGCCCCGCCTGCGCATCGACCAGTTGATGGATTTCGCATGGAAGCTCCTCCTACCGGTCGGCTTCGTGAATTTCATCCTGACCGCGGTCTTACAGATCTTCGGGTTCGCTTGGTTCGCCGTCGGCCTCGGGGTGACGCTCGCCGGGCTTGCAACCTTGCTCACCGTGTACCGGATCCGCCGGCAGGTGAGCGCGCCACTTGCTCCGGCCGTCGCATAGGCACCACGACCATCCATCCGGCGGCACCCGGCATCGGGCGGTACGCCGGCAGCGCACCAAAGGACGATACCGATGCGCGGCATCTTCGGCGGGCTTGCCCAGACCATCAAGGGATTCCTGCGTAAGCCGATCACCCGCCTGTACCCCTACGAGAAGGCCCCCCTGGAGGCGCGCTTCATGGGTGCGCCCAGCCTCCTCTGGGATGACAAGGTCGACGAGATCGTGTGCGTCGCGTGCAACATTTGCGCCCGCTCGTGCCCAGATGACTGCATCACCTTGACCGGCGACAAGTACACCGACGGCAAGACCAACAAGAAGAACATCGTTCGCGACTACTGGATCGACCTCGGCCGTTGCTCCTATTGCGGGATTTGCGTCGAGGTGTGCCCGTTCGATGCGAATGAGATGTCGCCCCACTTTGAGCTCACCACCTACGAGCGTTCGACCCTCGTCTACGACAAGGACCAGCTCGTCAACATCGGTCGCGGCGTGACTCGCCGAACCGGCAAGCCGGAGCCAACAAGTCCGCTGCCGGGCATCCTCGACCCGTCGACGTACCGATAGTGCCCACTGGGCGGCTCCTCGTTGGACGGTAGATCCCGCCCTGAGGTGTAGCATCACTGGCGAGTTCGCG
>CAILQO010000236.1 GCA_903836285.1 uncultured Chloroflexota bacterium | reverse complement strand
TAGTCCGGTTGGAGGACGTACGTCTCAGCCATTGCGTGCTCCCGGTGCGCTGTCTGGCAACACAGTGGATTCTATGCCCCGACTTTCCTGACATCGACCGTTCTTACTTGCAGACGGCGTCGGCAAGCCATCCGCGCGGGCGCGATGTGTCGGCGCCGCACCAAGGCCTTCGGACGTGGGGTAACTGGTGCGCAGGCATGCGAGAATCGTAGGCACGGTCAGGCACGTGTTCCTCCCCCTTGGAGGCCCGCCGTTGCAATGGGGCGAAACGAGTGAAGTGCTCTCGGTGCGGGACGGAGCTGCCAGCGATTGCTGGCGCATGCTGGAGCTGCGGCGAGGTCGTTGCTAGGCCCGAGGTCAAGGTCGGCGCGCCGGTCGCCGACGGTGACTCGACGCTTGCCGTCGCTGGTCCTTCCGCGTACACCTCTGCGAGCAGCGGTGAGGACGTGACAAGCTCGGCGGCGAATGTGGACGTCGGCAGGGTCCTTCCGTCTAACCGTGACAAGTTCGGGCCGTCGGATCGACCTGATTCGCAATTACCGGGCATGCGTGTCTTGGCGCCGCGGCCCAGCGACGACCTCGACCCCGGCACGATGACGGTTGGGACGATGTACTTGCGTGCATTCCGGGCAATTGGCCGGGGGTTCGTGGTGCTGGTCGCAGGCGGTCTGCTTGCCTTCGCCGCGGATGTTGCAGTGACATGGACGGTATCGCGTGTGCTGACCTACCTTGGTCAGGCGGACCAGTCGGCGGCCGGGACACTTGCCAACGGCTTGACATACTTTCTCGTGGGCGCCCCGCTCTCAGTCGGGTGGCAGTACCTCTGTCTGCGGGCAGTGCGCGGGGAGGCGACCTCCGTCGCGGACGTCTTCGTCCCGTACCGTGGGCGACTCTTTGACACGGCGATGGCAAGCCTCGTGCAGGGCTTGCTGATTGCGCTGGCGTCGGTACCCCTGATGGTTGCGTTCGCTGCGGTCGTGCTTTTGGGGGTCGTGCCTGCAACCGTCCAGACCCTTCCCGAGTTCGAGGGTGCCATCATGGCACTGCCGGCTGGCGTGCAACTCGGCTTGATCGCTGGCATGCTGGCAGGGCTTCTGCCCCCGCTCGTGGTGGCCGCGAGACTGTCGCTGGTGCCCTATCTCGTGATTGACGAGCGCGAGGGGCCGCTTGTCGCGGCTGCTGAGAGCTGGACAAGAACGCGGGGCGCGGCGAGGATGATTATTGGCGTAATGCTCAGCGGGGTTCTGCTCTCCATTCTGGGTGTATTTGCGTTCGTGGTAGGTGCCGGGGTCGGGCTGATGATCTACTCGCTCGCCCACGCCGCCGTATTCGAGACAGTGACTACGCGGGCGGCACGAGCCCGCATCGCGCAGCGGACCGTCGACGTCTACGGCTGACGACTGACGCGGAGGCGGATAGTGTCCCTTTCGAACTCCCCGGCCTCCAGAACCAACCAGCCCAAGCCCTCGCGAATGCCGAACGGCGGGAAGGAAGCCCTCGCTGCGAACCACTCAAGCTCCTGAGCGCGATAGCCCGATCGAATACTTGACGACGGCTCGTCGATCTCCCGTAATGCGGAAGGCATCACCAGTCGCTGGGCCACCTTGACTGCGACCCACGCCCATGTTGGCAAGTCCCGTCTTGTGTCGATGATCACGATTCGCCCATCTGCTGCCACGACGCGCCGGAGCTCACGCATCACCGATTCCGGTTCTGCCCAAGAGTGAAGTGCTCCGGCCGTGACCACCAGGTCGAAGGAGCCACGTGGCGCTGGGATGTTGTTCGCGAGTGAATGTGTCCAACCGATTCGCTGCTCGAGACCGTGAGCGACGAGGCGCGATGCTTGGACGCGCGCCAATGTGCCCATTCCGGCGTTCGCGTCTGTCGCGATGATCGTGGCGTCTCGCGGGGCCTTCGCGGCGACGGCCGCGACGAGGCCGCCGGGCCCGTGGTCGACGATGAGGATTCGCAACGATCGAAAGCCCGGCCGGCGGCGGAACGGCGCGAGTGTCAGGCGTGCCATCCATTCGTGGGCGAGCCGCCAAGGGAGCGACCGATCCTGACGAAACTGCTCCCGGGCCGCGTCCGGATCGCACGACGCCGCAGGGCCGGGGACATGCCCAGTTGGCCGGGTGTCAATGGCATAGCGCAATCGGCGGGCGAGGTACCCCGACGCGGCGGTCATGGCTGCGGTTGTCGCCAAGGCAAGGAGGGTCGTGACGGACATCTTGCGGTGCTCGGCGCGATTACGCCGTCGACCGTTTCGCCTTTCTGCGTGCGACGTCATGGTGCGCGAATCGACGGTGGCAGTCAACGCACACAGTTGTTGATTGTACGGAGGGGGTGCTAGGCGTCCAGTTCGGGTCCGGCCTCGCGCGGCGGGGTCGCGGTGCTGGTGCGCCGGGAGGTCCGCGGCAAGGGCACGCCGGTTCCCGGTTCGCACCGCAGCAACAGATCCGCCCCGACCTCGTCGAGGAATCGTGACGAGCGGCTGCGCCGGTTGTGGCGGAACGACGCGCTACTCAGCGTGAGCGACTGCCGCGCGCGCGTGACCGCGACGTAGAAGATACGTCGCTCCTCGGCGACGTCAATCGCTGGCCCGGACGTCATGGGCGAAACCGTGGTTGATCGAACCTGCGGACCATTAGCACGGACGAACTGGTTGTCGGGGCCATAAATGTGCGCGGTTTGGACTCCGGACACGTTTAGCGCGGTTCGGGCACGTGAGGACTCACTCACAGAAAGCGGGAGGACGCCTTCCTCACACCCGGCAACGTAGACGTGGTCATACTCGGTCCCCTTGGCCCCGTGGATCGTTGAGACGCGAACACGCCCATCCGCTGCCTGTGGTGCATCGACAGTCGTCGCAAGGATCGCGTCGTCAAGGAACCGGCGGGCGTCGTCGAAGCGGTCTGCCACGGTCGCGAGTGTTTCGACGCGCGCCACACGGTGGACGGCATCCTCGGGGTGCTCGCGTTCGAGATGCTCGAAGTATGCCGTCGCCTGGGCAATGAACCGGATGGTCTCGGCCAACGAGGCCTTGTTGGCGACACGGGCACGGACCTCGTCGATGATGGCGAGAAGGTCAAAGGCGCCGTCAGGCAGTCGATCGCGGGTGGTGAGCCGTCGCATCGCGGCCTCCGGGGCTCGAGTAGCCGCGTCCGGTGCTACCGACTCCCGTCCGATGGCAAGCATCGCAGCCGGACCAAGGCCCCGACGTGGGGTGTTCACGATTCGCCAGAAAGCCGAGGCATCATCCGGGCTTTCTCCGACCCGAAGGTATGCGAGGATGTCGCGAATCTCGGCGCGGGCGAAGAACGGTGCGCCTCCAACGATCTCGTACGGCACGGTGTCGAGTTCGACAAGGATCGCCTCAATCTGGCGTAACTGCGTGCGAGTTCGGACGAGGATGGCGATCTCGCTCGGGCGAGTTCCAGTGGCAAGCCGTTCGGCGACCTCGTTCGCAATCAGTCGCGCCTCACGCTCGGGTTGGCTCGTGGACCAGACACGGACCGGGTCACCCGCACCTGCGCGGGTCCACTGGCGAAGCCGAATGCGATGGTCACCAGCAGGCTGGCCGACATCGCGAATGCGCTGAGCCACTGCGACGATCCTCGCACTCGATCGGTAATTGCGGTCGAGGCGGATGACCGACGCATCGGGCCAATGTTGCGCGAACCATCCCACCACATTTGGGCTTGCGCCCCGAAACCCATAGATGCTCTGAAGCGGGTCGGCCACGACGCACACGTCTTGCGGCTCGAGCGCCTCGATCAGGCGCACCTGGGCAGCATCCGTGTCCTGGAACTCGTCGACGAGAAGGTGGCGCACGCGAGCACGAACTCGGTCACGCAGCGGACGGTCGATCTCCAATGCGCGAGCGGCGAGGGCCACCAAGTCGTCGAAGTCGAACGCGTTGGCGATTCGCAGCGCTTCCTCATACGCCTCGAACACCTTTCCGAGGCTCACACCATTGATTTCAACACGCGAATCAGCCGGGGAGGTGGCATTCCGCTTCACGAGCGAGATCTCGCGCGAGGCGATGCCGACTAAGTCCTCCGGGCGCGAACGCTCGTCCCGATACTGCTCTGCTTCGGTCTGACGTTGACGGCCCGGGCGTACCCCCAAGGCTTCAAGGACCCGCCGGACGGTACGTTCGGTGTCATCGTCGTCGTGAATGGTGAAGTCGCGACGGCGTTCGAAGTGCGAGGACCCGCCCTGTCGCAGGACCCGCACCCCAAATGCATGAATGGTTCCAGCCCAGATCGAAGGCGCACGACCGGCCGCAGTTGCCTGACTACCGGGTCGGTCCCCTGAACTGGACTCGGCTAACGGGGCAGTCGGGCTGACTGGGCCGAACGATGCATCGTTTCGCATGACGCGCCCCCGGAGTTCGGCGGCGGCGTGGCGCGAGAACGTGAACGCCACGATGGTTGCCGGATCGATCGCACGGGCATGGACCAAGTGCGCGATTCGTGCAGCGAGGGTGCGCGTCTTGCCTGCACCTGGACCGGCAATGACCAAAAGGCGACCGTCGGGGTGCGTGGCTGCCTCCCGTTGGCGCGGGTCGAGGTCGGCAAGGTGGCGAAGAATGGTGCGGTTCGCCACTTCCTAGTGCGGTCCGCCGACCACGACGTCCCCGCAAGGTCCGCCGCCGGTCGCGTCACCGATCTCGACTTCAGTGCCGTCGAAACGGAAGATTGGTCGGTACCACCTGCTGAGTTCGCGCGCCGACTCGCCAACGTAGTGACAGATGAAGCTACGTCGGAAGCGGTCGGCGGTTCGGTTGGGGTCAGATCCGTGGATCAGGTTTCCCCCGAAGAAGAGCACGTCTCCGGCGTTGAGGTCGGTTGGAACGGCACGCAAGCCCCTAGGCACGGGCACGAGTTCACGCGTGAAGCTCACGCCTGCGTCGGCCTCTTCGGGGCAGAACAAGTCCATCGCGTGGGAGCCTGGCACGACGTTGAGGCCGCCATTCTCACGGTTGGCGGAGTCGATCGCGACCCAAGCTGCGATGCACGTTCCTGGATGCACCTTTAGGTAAAAGTTGTCCTGGTGAAGGGCCTGTCCCCGGGCACCGGGGGGCTTCCAGTAGAACATGCTCTGGGCCGCAATCGGCGCTTCGCAGAGGAGGGCCTCCAGCGCGGCGCCGATCCGCGGGTGCAACAGGTAGCGCATGAGGACTGGAGTCTGGCGATGCGGATGCATCATCCGAGGCCATGCTGCCAACGGATCGGCACCGTCGCTTATCGCAGTCCTACGAAAGCAGCCTGGCAAGTCCATGTGATCGCGATGCAAGCGCGATGCCTCGTCCGCGATTTCGCTTACTTCGGCCGCCCCAAGTAGTCCGCGAGCGATCACGAACCCGTCGCGCTGGTACGCGGTTACGTCAAGCGTACCCAAGGGTGCATCGTTGGTCGTCTGAAGCGAAAGCGTCGTGGCCATCGTCCGTCTCCATCAGCACAGGCGTAGTCGGGGATTGTGGCACAGGCGCGTCCGTACACTGGCGGTCACTGTGCGACGGGTGGCGTCGCGTCCCCGCGGCAGTCTCGGATACCGTGGCGCCACTGGTTACCCAATGGAGGCTCAGATGACAGAAGGCCACGAACGTGTTCGCCCGCTCCGTTCGTTAGGCCCGACTGCGTTGCGCGTGACGGACCTTTGCGTCGGGTGCGCACCTCTTGGGGACATGCCGGACACGTTTGCATACTCCGTTCCGGAGGATCGCGCGCTCGCGACGGTCCGTGCGTGCCTGGACGGTCCAATCAACTTCATCGACACGGCGGCGTCGTACGGGGACGGCGAGAGTGAGCGTCGCATTGGTCTGGTGATCCGCGAGCGCGGCGGGCTTCCGGCAGGTGTCGTCCTCGGAACGAAGGCCGACCGTGACCTGCAAACGGGTGATTTCAGCGGCGACCAGATGCGCAGGTCAGTTGAGCGTAGCCTGCGCCTGCTTGGGCTTGACCGGCTGCAGCTTGTCCACTTGCACGACGCCGAACACACCACCTTCGAGAATGTGATGGCGGCCGGAGGGCCGCTCGAGGTACTTCGGCGCTTGAGGGACGAAGGCGTCATTGAGGTACTCGGTGTTGCTGGCGGCCCAATCGACCAGGAAATCCGGTACGTCGAGACTGGCGCGTTCGATGCGGTCATCACGCATAACCGATACACGCTCCTGAACCGCAGCGCCGAACCGCTCCTCGAGGTGGCCCATCGGCGCGGCGTCGCCGTCCTGAATGCCGCACCGTACGGAAGCGGGATGCTCGCAAAAGGTCCCGACGCGTACGCCCGGTATGCATATCAGGAAGCGTCGACTGGGATGATCGACCGCACTCGCGAGTATGCAGCGGTCGCGGCGGAACACGGGGTGCCACTGGCGGCCGTGGCGCTGCAATTCTCGTTACGCGACCCGCGCATCACGTCCACTATCGTCGGGATGACCCGTCCGGAACGGATCGCGCAGACGGTCGAACTGGCGCAGCTGGCAATCCCCGCGGCGCTCTGGTCGGACATTGCTTCCATTGCGTTCGACTCCGAGGACCCGGAGGCTTCCCGTTGGGGCTAGGTCGTGCTTTCGTGATGTGTGAGCCAAGATGGCTGCCACCGAGACCAACTAGTCCTAGTCCGGCCGACCCTAGGATTTCGGGAGTACCGAAAGGAAATGGTAGGCCGGGATGAACCTCCCGTTGGCTCGGAGCGCGAGCCCGTACGCGGCCCGCGCCTCGGCGTACCTACCTAACGCTTGAAGTGCTCGACCACGGTAGTAGTGGCTCTCTTCGAGCTGGCTGAACTGGGCGATGTTCGTGTCCGCGAGCGTAAGCACGTCCTGGTTTCGGCCCGCGCCCAAGTAGGCCTCGAATGGCGCGAACTGGTACCAGAGCATTCGCCAAGGCAGCTTCAGCCGCCGCGCCGTATCGAACGCAGCTGCCGCTTCGTCGTGTCGGTTGACGGCGACAAGGCTCGTACCCACGTTGAACCAGGCGAATGCGATCGTGGGGTTGGCTTCGGCATCCTCGACGGCTCTCGCGACTGCCCGATCGAGCAACGAAGGGTCATCGGGACTTCCGGCAATCGCTGTGACCTCCGCGGCCTGGCTTGGCAGGTAGACCGGGAGAAAGGTGCGGTTGAAGGCGCGCCAGTTCGCATCAAATGCGCCGTACGGTTGCGGGACGTTTTGCCCCGGCGCTTGATAGCTGTCGAATGCGATGAACCGGCCGGCTGGGTCGTCGTAACCGACGATCAACCGGTAATGGCCCATCCAGTCACCCGGGTCATACTCGAACCCAACTTCAACCATTACCGGGATGCCTGCCGCGACGAGGCGCTTCAGGGTCATGAGGTCGCCACCAGTGCGCCACTCCGAGAGTGCCCCACGGCTGCGAATGTAGTCGACGAGCTCGTTAGGGTTGACGTTCTTGTCTTCAGGACTGGTCTTCAGGAACGCAACGGCCGCCGGTTGGGTCTCTGCCTTTCCGATAGCAGAGAGCGCCATCGTGACTGTCGCCGGACCGCAATTATTCCAAGTTTGCCATACGTGCTTCACTGACGACAGTCGAGCGGATGGCGGTATCGGTGGCAAGTCGCGCGGTGCCACAGGCCGGGATACCGGCGTCG
>CAILQO010000235.1 GCA_903836285.1 uncultured Chloroflexota bacterium | reverse complement strand
CCGGGGGTCCCCGCTCCGCGGGGGTGGCGCCGTGAGCCGAGTGGACGCGGGGTGAGGAGGAACGACGAACCGGGCACCCAGCCGGAGCGGAGGCTGACGGGGTCCCCTCTGGGGTGGCAGCCGATGCGGAGGCGCAGGGGCCCACGGCGCGCACCAACTTTCCCCCGGCGCGAGGACGGTGGCGTTGCACGGACGGTGGCGGGCACGGGGGGTGGCGCGCCCTTGCGGGTGGCGGTACGGGAGGAACCGCGCTGCCGGGCGTTGGGTGGCGGTGGCTTGGTTGCGGGGCGCCCGGCCGCGGTGACGGTGGCGGGAACTGCACGAGCCTTGGGGGACGCTGGCGACGCCTGATCGTGGTCCACGGAACCATTTCGGAAGCAGGTGGGCCAGAACGGTCGGTGACGGGTGCTGGCTCGGGCGTGCACCGACGGTGGCGTACCGGGAGCGGTGGCGTTCTCGCGGAGCGGAAACCCGTGACGCGCTGATCGTGCTGGGCCTAATGATCTCAACGACGCTGGTGACGGCATCGCTGGCGACGGGGGACACGCTGACCTTTTCGCTGCGGTCGGCGGCGGTGGACGAGATTGGGCGGCTGGACGTGGTGGTGACGTACAGCAACGTGGCGCGGCTGGCGGCGCAGGCGGTGGGATCGGGGGACCCGTTTGCGCAGGTGGCGCCCTTCCCAATGGCGGCGTTTGAGCGGCTGCGGGAGGCGCGGGCGGTGGACCCGGTGCTGGCCCGCGACGTGACGGGGATGGCGCCGGCGATCTGGCTGACGTGTCGGGCGGTGAACCTGGACAGCAAGCAGGGCGCGGGCGCGGCGGTGCGAGGCATCCCGCCGGACTATGACCGGGCCTTTGGGGAACTCGTCTCGCGAGAGGGGGCGCCGATCGACCTCGGTGGGCTTGCGCCGGGCGACGCGGTGCTGAATGCCGCGGGGGCGCTGACGCTGGCGGCATCGGTGGGCGACACGCTGACGTGCACGGGGACGTCGGCGTCGCTGCGGTTGCGGGTGGCGGCGATTGCCGGGGCTTCGGGACTGGGGACCGGATCGACGGTCGCGCTGACGGTGCCGCTGGCGTTCTTGCAGGAGCGGCTGGCGGCGTCGGCGGCGGCGGGGGGCGGTTCACCCGCGCTGGATGCGCCGGGCGCGGGGGGCAACGGCCTGATCAACCAGGTGTGGGTCTCGGTGCGCGGGACGGCGATCTCGAGTGCGGCGCTGGCACCGGGCGTCGCGGCGGCGCTGCGGTCGCGGCTGGTGGACACGGACGCGGACCGGGCGTTGGCGGCGTTCCTGCAGGAGCCGGAGTTCCGCGTGGCGCTGGCGAACCGTCGGCCGAACCTGCCGCTGCGCGTGCAACGGGCCTTGGATGAGCTGGACGTGCTGGTAACGGGGGCCCCGCCGACGTTGACCGATGCGCCGGGGGCGGGGGAATTTCCGCTGACGGTGCCGGCGGACGCGAAGGAGGCGCGGGAGCGGACGGATCGGGTGCTTCGTGTGGGGGGCGTGCGCGGGGCGCTGGTGCAGGCGGCGCGTGACCTGCCGGATGCCGCGAAGGGTCCGCAGCTTGAGGCGGTGCTGCAGCGGGCGACGGGGTTCCTGGTGCTGCCGATCAAAGAGACGGTGCTGGTCGCGGCGGACCGGGCT
>CAILQO010000234.1 GCA_903836285.1 uncultured Chloroflexota bacterium | reverse complement strand
GATGGAATCTCGTGACTGGAGTTCAGACGTGTGCTCTCCGATCTCCTCGGTCGCGACCGCCGGTCCCCTGCTTCGTGGGCCTGCCAGGCGGTCGAGCCGGTCACGGTTCAGCGACCGCCGGGCAGCCCGGTCACGGAGCCGTTCGCGGGCGACGTCGACCCGGAGCAGGCGCCCAACCGGCCGTCGGCCCGCAACGATGTGCGGTGCGCCCACCCTTGGCCTGCCTGCCGCGTCATCAAGGACTGCAGTCCCGACCACCTCGTGGGGATCGTCGGCCACCGCGGCACCCGTGAGTGCCACGGCGCCCCGAACGCGGGGCACCGGATCCTGCCCGACGCGCACGACGCGAAGGCGCGGTGGCTCCCCGTTCGATGCAGGTGCGGGCAAGCGATCACCGTGGGCCGCACCTGCCGGCAACCACGACTCGTCGTCCGGGCCTTCCGGGCCACGTGGGCCGCTGCCACCTGTCGCGGGCATCCTCGGATCGACATCGAGCCACGCAACAAGCGCGGCCAACTTGGGTGCCGGAAGCTCCGGGGCACGTTCAGCCGACGCCAGGCGGGCGTCAAGCGCTGGGATCGGTTCGAGGTTGAGTTCGTTCCGCGCCAGGATCCCCAGCGACTTGGGCGCGCCCGCCTCGCCCGCCGCCCCGGGACCATCGGCGGCGCGTCCAAGCGGGTCGATGGCCGCGGACGGATTGGCGGCGGTGCCGATCACCACGGCCGGCACGGCGTCGTCGGGCATGCGCGCCGCTCGAGGTTCCATCAGCGACACCGCGGCGGCCTCAGACGCGGCGACCCCATCCAGCTCGGCAAGGCGCGCCAACCGCCATAGCACTTGCGATGCCGTCACGAGGTGAAGACGCTTGCCTCGACGGTCCGCTCGCCGGCGCAGGATCGTGAGGATGGTGCGCGTCTGCAAGGCGCGCGGCAGGTCAGCCGCATCGAGGAAGACCCGCGTGCCCGGTGCCTCGTCGATGGCGGCGAGGAGCCCGAGCAGGTTCGCGCCCGGCACCAGTGCCAGGCGGGCATGCGACGGGGACGGTGCCGTTGCGAGGGCGGGTGCACTTGCCATAACTAATCCGGTAACGCGGCCGGATCATTGCAGTTGCGCGGCCGTCCGGCCGACCGGTGGCGGCCGCGGATCCAGTTGGTGGGCGCGATACCCCCGGGCAGCTACCGCCGTTCGCTGCCCGCCACACGCCTCGCCACTACGCCAGATGCAGCCGCCGTACGAGCGCGTTCGGCCCATCCTGCGCGGACGCCGCCTGCCCGTGGACCGCCGCGACCCCAAGCGCAAGGGTCGGCGCGAGAATCGCGTCCGGAATGGTCGAGGGGGCGGAGGCATCCATGCTCAAGTCAGCAAGGTCGCTCACTGAGAGCGCCGAGACGGTGGGCGAACCGTCAAACAACGAGGTCGACCACGCCCGCCCATCCAGCGCCGCCCGGATATCGGTGAGCAAGGCCCCGCCGCCGCAGATCCAGATCGCCCGCGGCAAGGTGCGGCCCCGTCGCACGTCGGCCAGTCGCACCTCAAGCGCGTCAAGCCACGCCGTCGCCAACGCCCTCGAGGCGTCGCGCAACGGTCGTCGCACGTCCGCACGGGGAGGCCCGTCCGGCGCCAGGGCGGGCCAGACCGCCTGGCGGGCCTCGCGGTGCGTAAGACCCGTCACCGACGCCACGTGGTCAGCAAGCATCCCCACGCCGATGGGGAACGCCATCGCCACCTCCGTCCCAGATGGCCCCACAATCGCCACCGT
>CAILQO010000233.1 GCA_903836285.1 uncultured Chloroflexota bacterium | reverse complement strand
TGTCGGCGGCGATCTCGTCCGCGACAGTGCTAGCGGCAAGGTTAACGCGATGATCAATGGAACACGTCGATGGATTCCCGAACCAATCACGCTCTCGCGCCTCGGACTGGGTTCGCGGCTGCCCGTGACCGTCTCGCCTTCCGACCTTTCGCGCGTGCCCTCAGGTGCCGATCTCCCGGCCCTTACGGAAGGATCCACGATCCGCTCGTCAACTGGGGCGACGTACCGTATCGCCGATGGCCAGCGGGTCTGGGTTCCCGAGGGCGACACCATCGCCGTTGATGCGCCCGATCAAGTCGTTCGCACGGTTCCACTCCAAACTTCGAATGGACTCGCAATCAAGGGGACTGACGACCGCGTGTACATCATTGAGGACGGCTTTCGTCGCTGGGCACACTCTCCGGCTGCACTTCAGGGGCGCGGCGTCTCATGGTCTGCGGTGCACCTTGTCACCGACAGCGTCCGCGACGCTCTCCCGCTGGGGGTTCCGATCCCCTAGTGGGCCGCGACGCCTCCAGTGGACACTCGACGCTCATGACAGCGCGCAACCACCACTCGGAGCGGGTAGGAAGAAATCGTGCCGGACTTGACCCAAGCGTTCGCTATCCTGGTCGGGTTCACGATTGCCATCACCGTTCACGAGTTTAGCCACGCAGCCACCGCATACGCGCTCGGTGACAGCACCGCGCGGAATGCCGGCCGGTTGACGCTCAACCCTGTGAAGCACTTGGACCCGTTGGGCAGCCTGCTTCTGCTACTCATCGTGTTTTCAGGTATGCCTGGCATCGGATGGGGCAAGCCCGTGCCAGTACAACCATGGAACCTGCGTGGCGACCGGCGCGGCATGGCCATCGTGTCAGCTGCCGGCCCGGTAAGTAATGTCGTCCTGGCGGTGATCACACTTTCCGTCGAGGCGGTCCTTGATCTTTACACCGTTCCCCTCCCGAACTGGCTGACTGCACTACTCTCATCGATCGTGTCCGTCAACATCGGCTTGGCCGCATTCAACTTTTTGCCCCTTCCACCGTTGGACGGCTTTTCACTTGCTATTGGGCTTCTTCCCGGACGCGCGGCAATGGCACTCGCCTCCGCCGAACGTTACGGCCCGGGCCTACTCCTCCTCCTCGTATTCGCTCCATCGATCATCAAGATTGACCTGCTGAGCTACGCAATCAGACCGTTGATCTCACTCGTCGCGGCCGTCGTGTACTTTGGCGCAGCCCTTGCAACCCGCGTGCTGACACTCTAGTTCCGTGTCTCGCCCGTAATCGACGCCACAAACAATGGGCCAGAAATAGGTCGGGAGCAGCACCACCAAGTGATACTGCCCCCTCCGTAGCCACCCAAAGAATCGCGCGGGATCAGGTCACCGCTTGGTGTACTGAGGCGCGCGCCGTGCACGCTTAAGCCCCGGCTTCTTCCGTTCCTTCACTCGGGCGTCTCTGGTCAAGAGACGCTCCGCACGAAGCGGAGCCCGATTCGCCTCGTCAAGAACGAGCAACGCCCGAGCAATCCCCAAGGAGACTGCATCTGCCTGACCGGACACACCACCGCCCAGCACCTTCGCAACCACGCTAAAACGACCCATGGCGGAAACCGCACGGAGTGGGCTTGTAACCGCGTTGGTCAACTTCTCGCGACCGAAGTACTCATTCGCCTGCCGACCGTTCACCACGACCGACCCATCACCCGGGTACAAGCGCACGCGAGCAATTGCGCACTTACGACGACCCAACCCGTAGTAGTAGCGCGGAGCGTTTGCAGTCATCTTCTCAGCCCTCGCTGCCGCCAATCACGGACGGCCCAAGTTCCCACGAATGCGGCTGCTGGCTCGCATGCGGGTGATCCGCATCCGGATATACCTTCAGCTTCTTGATTATCTGATGGCCGAGCGCCCCCTTCGGGAGCATCCCCCGGACTGCCTTCTCCAAGACGCGACCGGGGTTCCGCCCCAGAAGGTGACGCAACGACTCTGACTTGAACCCACCGGGATACCCACTGTGACGTATGTACTTCTTGCTATCAAGCCGCGTGCCTGTGACCCGGACGCGAGAAGCGTTAACAACGACAACGTAATCTCCCCCATCCATGTGAGGAGCGAACGTTGGCTTGTCCTTGCCACGCAGCTTAGCGGCGACAGCAGTTGCTAGCCGACCGAGCACCAACCCGTCGGCATCGACCACCCACCACGCTGCCTGAAGCTCCGCCGCTTTCGGGGAATACGTCTTCATTGTTGTCACTTTCAGGCCCGCTGCCAACCACTCGAGCCAAGCATGTTCCCATCGACATAGGCGACGCGGAAGAAATCTAGTCCGTGCGCTGGAGCCGCGGGTCCTGCGTCCGCCTTGATGCGCCGGGAAAGTACCTCACCGACCGCAGAAGGCGGCACCCAACCCCGACCAACGCGGACCAACGACCCAACGATGCGACGCATCATCTGCCGTAGGAATGCGTTCGCCTCGACCTCAATCGAAATAAGCCTGCCGCGAAGCGGACCGCCCACGACAGCTGGCACTGGATTGTGCCACATGATCTCGCTGTTCCCGCTCTCACCAGGGTCTGTCAGGTTGACAAATTCAATCTTTACTTGGGCGGACAAGACGCGACGCATCGTCGGCCCATCCCCGCCTCGGACACTGAACGCCACGTAATCGTGCAACCCAACTAGGGCCTGGCAAGCAACGTTCATTGCGTCCACGTCGAGCGGTGATGACACGTGCCACGCGATCCGGCGCAGGCTTGGGGTGGCCTGAGGTCCATTGTCGATAAGGTAACGATACGAACGGGACAGCGCGGAGAATCTTGCGTGGAAACCGTCTGGTGCCGCTTCAAATGCTAGAACTCGAATGTCTTGGGGAAGTACTGCGTTCAGCGCGCGGTGCAACTCATGGACACCGAACCGGCCGACCGAAAGGTCCACGTGAATTACCTGCCCCGAAGCGTGTACTCCAGCATCAGTCCGTCCTGCCCCAAGAACTCGCGATGACGATCCCACCAACCGTTGCACGGCGGCTTCAAGTGCGCCTTGGACCGTCCGGACTGGCAAACCGCGGTGGTCTTGGGCTTGGAAACCCAGAAAATCGGTACCGTCGTACGCAACGATGGCACGGTACCGCTTACACGGCCCCGCGCCACCATTGCCATCAATAGACACGCAGTCGACAGACAAACGTGGGGTAGGGCTACGCCTCTGCGTCGACGAACTCAAGCCGAGCCATCTGCGCGCCATCACCCCGACGAAAGCCAACGCGCGTGATACGGGTGTATCCGCCCGGTCGATCGACAAACTTTGGAGCCACCTCATGGATAAGGATGTTGATCACGGACGAGTCCGGAAGCGCAGCGAGGGCAACCCGACGAGCGTGCACGGTTCCACGGCGAGCAACCGTCACCAAGCTCTCAACATGCCGCTGCACTTCCTTCGCTTTTGCCTCAGTCGTGGTTATCGCCTGATGAATCACGAGTGATCGCATCATGTTGCGAACAAGAGCGAGGCGACGATCGGCAGGCAAACTCAGTCCTCGACCCTTCTTCTGGTGCTTCATCGCATGTTACTTCCTGAACACGAAACGCCCTACCGCGATCAAAGACCTACGCTTCAGCCATGGCCTCAGCCGAAGCGCTCGGAGCACCCCAAGGATGAACTCCCCGCTCACCAAGGCGCTCTTCAAGCTCCTCGAGTGACTTGTCGCCGAAGTTTCGGAGATGCAGCAAGTCGTCGCGGGTCATTGCCGCCAGCTGCTCAAGCCGTGTGATCCCGTTCCGCTTCAGGCAATTTAG
>CAILQO010000232.1 GCA_903836285.1 uncultured Chloroflexota bacterium | reverse complement strand
GATCGATGAGCGACCAACGGCCCGGGCAGTCGGCAACGCCAGAACGGCGTTCGCGCTACGACGAGGTCGAGGGTGGGGTGTCACCGAGCCCGTTCATCTCCAGTATTGTGGCGGTTGCCTTCGTGTCTGCGTTCGGGGCCGCGGCGATCGGCGAGTCCATGGGTCAAACCGGCCCGCAACTCTGGATCTTGGCGGCGTTGACGGCCACGATCGCCGTGATCATGGCCGCGTTTGCGCCAGCTGAAGGGTGACGCGGGAGCGGGCGCCCGGCAGTGTCACTGCAGTCCGTGTAGGTGGTCGGGGAGAGAGGACTTGAACCTCCGACCTCAGCGTCCCGAACGCTGCGCGCTACCAGGCTGCGCCACTCCCCGTGGATGATCCGGCGGGACCGGACCCGGCAGGTTGCATGAACGCAGCCTCCGCGCAGGACTATAGGCAGGCATGGGGTATCGCGTCAAGCGACCGGACAGTGCCCCACGCCCCGAGGTCCTGGCCTGCCACCCGCACCGTTCGCCGGGGAGCGATCGGGCCGATTGGCGCCCTCCTGGCGTCGTGTGCGGTTCCCGCGATCCTAGGCAGGGTGCCGGCGCGCCTTGTGTACGGGGCGGGTGGGGCGATTGTTGAGGTCGCGGACGACGGGTCCGGTCGCACCGTCCGGGTACAACCTCCTCCCGGGGGCGTCGCACGTGATCCGGCATGGTCGCCGGACGGGACGCGCATCGCGTACGCCTACACGCCGCCGATCGTGGCCACGCGAGACGGCGGCGCGGCAACAATGTTGCCGACCTCCGATCTGTATGTGCTCGACGTCAGGTCCGGCACGGCGCGGGTGCTGCACTCCCATGAGGCGCCGGGCGAATCGCTGGAACGCCCCATGTGGTTGCCTGACGGGACGGCGGTGCTTGCTAGCACGGTGGCGCCGGTCCTCGAGGGCGGCACCGTCCGTGACCTCCGTGAAGCGGTCGTGCGAGTCCCGGTAGGTGACCCTTCTGGTGCACGCGTGATCATCGCGACCGGCGTGCAGGACGCTGCAATCTCGCCGGATGGGACCAAGTTGGCGTGGGTTCGGCGCGTGCCTGAAGGTCGCATCATCGAGATTGCCAACCCGGATGGTTCGGGTGCCGTTTCGGTGGTTCCTGCCACTTCGGTCGACGGAGCTGCCTGGCCGCGATTCTCGCCCGACGGTCGTCGGCTGGTCTTCAGCGCCGTCTCGCCGTTGACGCCGGTGCCCACCGTCACTCCCCTGCCGCGTCGTTCTGCCGGTTGGGTCACGGTCGCCGAGGCGTCGGCTGCGAGGCATGGCTTGCCGATGGACCTGTTCGCGGTAGGGATCGATGGTTCCGGACTGGCGCGCTTGACGACCGTCGGGGAGGATAGCCCACAGGCCACGTGGTCACCGGACGGCAAGCGACTGGCGATCGTATCGGGCGGGGGCACGTACGTCCTGCCCGTTGGAACTGTGGACTTGCAGGTGATCGACGCCGGCGGCGGGCATGGCGCGATCGACTGGCGATAGGGGCGTGTACCGTCGCTCCGGCGGCAACCCGAGCCGCCGTTCGTTGACACGATGGCCGCGCGTGTGCCATAACACTCCCAATGAGTTCGGTCATCAAGAAGCGACGGCGCAAGATTTCGCGCCACAAGTACCGCAAGCGCCTGAAGCGCTCCCGCTTCAAGCGTCGGTAGGGCCATCAAGGCCCGCTGGGACCGTCCGAGGCACGTCCACGATTGTGGGTGTGCCTCGTGTCGTTGTTGGACCTGACCGTCGTCCCGCCCGGTATTCGGGCAACTCCGCTATGATCCGGCTACCCAGATGAGCGATTCGGGCGACGCGTTCGACGAACGGTTCAACTTCCGCCTTGAAATCCCCGCCACGAGTGACGACGTGGCCGCCAACGAGCTGCCGGAGCAGACCGCGCGCGCCGGCGCGCGAACCCGGTCGCGCCGAACCGTTGATGGATGGCGCGTGCCAGAAGGCCTGAACGTGGCTCGCGTGCCCGTCCTGCGGCGACCCATTCTCGTCTATGCCTTCGAAGGGTGGAATGACGCTGGGGAGGCGGCATCCACGGCCGTGCGGGTACTCGTGTCTCAACGAGAGCACGACCGCATCGCGTGGGTCGATCCGGAAGAGTTCTTTGTCTTCACTGAGACGCGCCCGACGGTCCGTCCGGCACGGAAGGGACAGCGGCGCCTCATCACGTGGCCGGCGATTGAGTTCTTCGTGTGCCCTGATCCCGACCAGTCCGAGGACGCGCGCGACCTGTTGGTCGTCGTCGGGTCCGAACCCGACCTGCGGTGGGGTAGGTTCGCCGACATCGTCGTTGACCTCGCCCGTCGTGTTGGCGTTGAGCTGGTGGTCGCGCTTGGTTCGCTGAACACGGACATCCCGCACACCGTGCCGGTGCACGTCTCACGGTCGGCGACCAATGCCGATCGTCACGACCTGTTGCGTGGGCAACGATTCACCCGGAGTAACTACCGCGGGCCGACCGGCATAGTGGGTATTCTGGCATCGCGGCTCGGCGACCGGAGGTACCCGGTCCTGTCGCTTTGGGGCCACGCACCGCATTACGTGTCAGCAAGCCCGAACCCGCAAATTGCGGTGCGCATCCTGCGCGAACTGGTGAAGGTGACCGGTCTTCAAGTTGACCTTGAGAGCCTGGACGCTTCGGCGGCGCGGTTCACCGATCAGGTGCGCGAGGCCGTCTCCCGCGACCCGGAGGCGGCCGAGTACGTGCGCGACCTCGAACGCCAGTACCGCTCCTCGCGACGTGACGAGGAAGAGGACGACATCGGCGACGAGGATAGTGGGCCGACCGACGGCGACTTGCCGAGTGGTGCTGCGATGGTCGACGCCATCGAGCAGTTCCTGCGGTTTGGACAACGCCCGCCGGGCTCAAACGCTTCGTCTGGGGAAGAGTAGGCAAGCCCACCACGCGACTCACCGTGACGCCCGTCGGCGGAGATCCGGCGTGGCGGTCGACGATGCTTGATCGGCACCGCGAGACCGTATCCTGAGGTCGGGGCGCCGGGCCGCGGTGGCGTGGCGCCATTCATGCCCGTGTGCCTGCGGATCCCGCCCGCCTACTGCGGGCACGTGTGCCACGCGGCATCCCCGCAGGGAGCAGCGATGGCACGAATTCGTCCGACACTTCACGGCTCGCAACTCGGTGGCGGGTCGCTGTCCTTCGAGGAGAAGGTTTCGCTCGCCGGGAGTGCCGGCTACCCGGGTGTGGACTTCGGCCTGAACGAGGCGCATGCGTACGGCGACGTCGCCAAGGTCCGGGCCCTGCTTGACCGCAATCATGTCGTCCCCGGCACCATTGGGGGCGTCGTCCGCGCGGGGCTGTTCTCGCCGGAGGCCGACTTCGCCGCGGCCCTTGACCAGGTCCACGCCAACGCGGCGGAGGTTGTCGCCCTCGGTGGGAACGTCACAGGCGGTGGCGTCCCCCGGTTCACTGCTGTGCCAAAGGTGGACGCGTGGCCCGTGGCGGTTGAGCGCATCAAGCGCCTTGATGCCGCCCTTGAGGGGACAGGCGTGACGATTGGTCTGGAGTTCCTCGGTTGCCCCGTTTACAAGCCGGAGACGATCGCGCACTGGACTGGGCGCGGGGAAGTCCACCCGTTCGTGCAGTCACTGGCTGAAACCAACGAGTTGCTGCACGAGGCGGGGTCGCGCAATGTTGGCATCACCTTGGACTCGTACCACTGGTACGGGTCGCATGGGACGCTCGATCAGGTGCGCGAGACGCCGGGGCGCTGGATCTCGCTGCTGCACATCAATGACGGCAAGGCAGACGTCGACCGCGACCACCTGCACGACTTCGACCGGGTGATGCCGGGCCACGGGAACTTCCCGCTCGGGGCGTGGCTGCAGGCAATCTCGTCGACCGGGTTCGACGGTTTCGTTGCCCTTGAGGTGCTTGGGCCGGCGATGGAAGGCGTCGCGCCGGCGGCCTACGCGGAGGCCGGGATTGCTGCGCTGACCCCAATCTACGCGCAAGCGGGCCTTTCGCTTCGCTGACGATCCTTGACGCGACCCGCCGCTGGCACTGCGCCGGGCCGGCGGCGGGCGACCGGTGGGGGCCGGCATTGACGGGCGCATGGGACGGGGACCAACCTCATGGACATGAACACTGAGATCGGCCGCGCCTTGGCTGGAGGCGTAGCTGGGCGACGCGCGGCGCTGGCGGGGATCGCCGCGACGGTGGCCGCGTCGGCCCTTGCTGCCTGCGGCGACGCCGCGCCGACCGCCGCGACCAAGCCCGCGGAACCGACCAAGGCACCGTCCGCGCCGGCACCGACGACGGCTCCCGCGGCCGCTCCGACGGCGGCCAAGCCGGCTGAACCGGCGGCAAAGGCGATCCCCACGGTTATCAGTGCACAGACTGAGCTAGTGGTCTGGATCAACGACCATGGGCCGGAAGTGCAGAAGTGGTTCGACGACGAGCTGATGCCGGCCTTCAAGAAGGACCAGCCGAACATCAAGATCGCCGTGAAGTGGGAGAACTGGACTGGGGTTGCCGACCGGCTGAACCAAGTGCTGGCTGCCGGGTCGCTTCCAGACGTCTTTACCGGCGGGGCTGAGTGGGTCGGGTCGATGTCGGCCAAGAAGATGGCGCTCGACATCACGCCCTACGTGAAGGTGTGGGGCGAGGCCCCCGACTTCAGCGAGGCGGCGATGAACGCCACCATCTCGGGAGGCAAGAACTACGGCGTACCAGTGACCTCCGATGCCCGCGTGCTGGTCTGGCGCAAGGACCTCTTCCGTGCCGCTGGCCTTGACCCCGAAAAGCAGCCGACCACCTGGGAGGAGTTGCTGGACTACGGGCAGCGGCTTACCAAGGTTGAGGGCGACAAGATTGCCGTCTCCGGGTACGGCATGACCACCAACTGGTCGTCCTGGTGCGCGTACATGTACCAGGCCGGTGGCGACTACGTGACGCCGGACGGGTCGAAGGTGACCGTCGACACCCCCGCGGCACTGGAATGGGGTCAGTTCATCTGGGACATCTTCCACAAGCAGAAGCTTGCAGGTCCGAAGGGGCTTGAAGGCACGTTCGAGGGTGGCCAACAGGCGATGACCGAGGCCGGGCCCGGCATCGGGTTGGCGATGCAGAAGAATGGCGTCCTCGATAGCCTCGGCATTGCGACGCCGATCAAGCGCAAGGCGCAACAGACCGCGGTATTCACCAACTGGCTGTGCGTCGGCGCACAGACCAAGGCGCCGGACGCGGCGTGGAAGTTCGTGGAGTTCTACACTCGGGCAGCCAACATGCAGAAGTTCCATGAGTTGCGTGGGTCGCCCCCGCCCCGCAAGTCACTGCAGGCGCAGCCGTACGTCAAGGACAACCCGGTCTTCCGGCGCTTCGGCGAAATTGCGTCGCAGTACGGGCGGGCATTCACGCCATCATGCGCGTGGACCGATTTCCGGCAGCAGCTGATCGACTTCAACAAGGAGCTGGCCGAGAAGCAGCGCACGCCGAAAGATGTGCTGCCAGAGTTGGGGCGCGAGATGACGCGCGTCCTTGGGCAGTGCGCCAAGTAGCGATCAAGCGACCGGCCCAGCCCCTGCGTCTATCGAGGGGGCTGGGACCGGAGCCTCCGTGGAATCCACTGGTGGTGCCAGTCGAGAGCCAGTTGCACTGCAGGCTGCCTACCGCGTGAAGATCGTCCCGCGTACGTAATCGGCGTCGGCGGACGCGAGAAAGGCGAGGACTCGTGCGACCCCGTCGGGCGAGGCCAGATGCGCGGCCTTCAGGGCGGCGTCGGGGTCTTGTCCGGACGCGGTCGCGGCGTCGCGGACGTTCTCTCGCTTGAGGGGTGTGTCGATTGCCCCCGGGCAGATGGCGTGGATGCGGATGTTCTGGGGC
The DNA here is from genome assembly GCA_903836285.1 of uncultured Chloroflexota bacterium. Lineage (GTDB taxonomy): Bacteria > Chloroflexota > UBA11872 > UBA12225 > UBA12225 > CAILQO01. Next base: position 13,682 of record CAILQO010000232.1, on the reverse strand, counting down.
GCCAAGCGCGACTCCAGGACCATGACCATGCCGTGCACACCGGCTTTGCTGGTGCCGTACGCGATGGACGAGCTCCCGCCCTTCACCCCAGCGCCAGACGCGATGCACAGCACGACGCCCCCACCCGCCTTCGCGATGTGGGGTGCGACGTGCTTCACCGACAGGAACGTCCCGCGCACGTTCACGTCGATGACACGTTCAAAGGTCTCGAGCGGAAAGTCAGCAAGATCGACGAAGGCGCCTTGCAGGATGCCGGCGCAGGTGACCAGGGTGTCGATGCGCCCAAAGTGTTCGATGGCGTGTGCGGCCATCTGCTCGCATGACGTCTCGTCGGTCACGTCGGTCTGGACAAACGTCGCTGTGCCTCCGTGCGACGCGATCTCGTTGAGCGTGTCGTACGCGTCTGCCTCGCGAATATCGGCGATGACGACCCGGGCGCCATCGGCCGCGTAGGCAACTGCGGTCGCCCCGCCGATCCCACGGGCACCGCCGGTGACGATCGCGACCTTGCCTGCCAAGCGTCCACCCATCCGTGTATTCCTTCCGTCCTCGCGCGGTCGAGTCAGGCCGACCAGTGCCATCCCATGCCGTCGATGATCGCGTCGACGGCCTGCTTCGCGGCGGGAATGCGGTCGTCCGGCAGGTGTTCAATCAGGGCGAAGCCGTTCGGGCGCATCGCCTCGTACGCACGGAAGAATGCGCGGAAGTCGAAGATCCCTTCGCCGGGAGCGCACTCCTCGACGCGGATTGGCATCCCGTCGGCGACGCGAAGGTCCTTCACGTGCGCGCAGACGACATGGTCCGCGAGGTTTGCCGTGATGTCGGCCATGAGGGCGGCGGTGTCGTACGCCATTGGGAATGAGGCTGCGAAGTTGACCGGATCGCAGTTGTAGCGAAGCGCAGGCGACCCGACGGCGTCGATGACGCGGCGCACACGGGACGGCGAGTCGAGCGGGGAGATGGCGCCACATTCCAGGCCGATCGTCACGCCTTCGTCCGCGGCAACGCGCGCGACGGCGGAGAGGCTTTCGACGAGGCGGGCTTCAGTGGTCGGGGTGTGATTCGCCGGATGCGGGCGCCAGTCCCCGCCGAGGTTCAGGCTGCCAGGGCGGATCAGAAGGAAGCCGGCCTCGAGCGTTCGCGCACCGGCGCACGCGCGGCTTGCCAGGCGCACACCTTCGGCACGGCGCGCGGGATCCTCACTGACGAGCGATGGGTAACGCGCATTCGCTTGCGCAACGGCAACCCCTTCATCAGCAAGGACTGTGCGGGCGTGCTGAAGCGTGGCGGGATTCACGCGATCGGGATCCATGAGCATGACGCTCGCCCCGACGAAGCCCAAGGAACGGATGGCGCGTGCGTGTGCGGTGGTGATCTCGGCGGGATCGTTGGGGAGCATGCCGACAACGCCTGGAAGCATGGCGCTCAGGATAGCCGCCGGGCACCAGTCGTGCCGTGGGGATGTGGTGCTTGCCGGGAGGCTGGTGGCTGGTCTGGCGGTAGCCTCTGCGGCGTCGCGTAACGGGTGGCGCGGTGATATCGGGAGGGCAGGATGGACCTTGGGATGCGCGGGCGCGTGGCGCTCGTCACCGGCGGCGGTGGTGGCATCGGGCGCGAGGTTGCGACGATCCTGGCGCGCGAGGGGGTCGACGTCGCCGTGGCCGACCTGCGACCGGAGCCGACCCGTGGCACCGTGGAAGCGGTCGAGGCGGCGGGCGCCGGCGCGATGGCGATCACGATCGATATGACCGATGACGCGTCGGTCCGCGCCGCGGTGTCGACAGCCGAGGAGTGGCACGGGCGCGTCGACATCCTCGTCAACGCCGCGGGCATCTACCACGTTGGCACGTACGCCGAGGTCACCGCGCAGGCATGGGACCTCATGCAGGGAGTGAACCTACGCGGAACGTTCCTTGCATGCCAAGCCGTCTTGCCCGGCATGGTGACACGTCGGCGCGGGGCGATCGTGAACCTGGCGAGCATCTCGGGACGGACCCGTTCCACCCTCGCTGCGCCGAGTTACGTGGCCTCAAAGGCGGGCATCATTGGCCTCACTATGTCGCTGGCGATGCAGGTTGCGTCGGCCGGCGTACGCGTCAACGCGGTGGCCCCAGGCCCGACTGAGACCGAGATGATCCTTGGGTTGCCCGAAGAGTTGCAGGCCAAGGTGTTGGCGACGATCCCGATTGGGCGGCTGGCCACAACAGCGGAGGTGGCGTCAACCATCGTCTTCCTTGCGTCGGACCTGTCCGGGTCGACGACTGGCGAGACCGTGAACATCAACGGCGGGGCGTTCATGGTGTAGGTCGGCGCCTCGCGACGCGTGGCTAGCGGTTGCGCCCGCCTTGACCAAGCCGGTCGATCAGGACGGCAATGATCGAGGCGAGGGAACCCGAGATGATGTCGCCCGACATGAATTGCCAGAGTGCGGCGCCGATCAGGCCGGCGGCGACAAGGCGCGCGACGGCGCGTGCCGCACCCATCCACCCGAACAGGTGCCAGACCACCGCATCGATGGCGATTCCACCGTCGAACGGGGGAATCGGCAGCAGGTTGATTGTGCCGGCGAGGGCGTTGAGCGTTGCGGTGTCGGCCAAGGCTAGTGCGAGTCCTTGGACGAGGAGGGCGGTGCCTGTCGGGTCGTGTGTGACCGGCGTGCCCCAGAGGAGGCCCCCCGTTGGCGCGTCAGGGTCGAGACTGAGGGCAAGTCCTCCGGTCACCAAGGTGATCGCCGCGTTCGCTAGCGGTCCTGCGATTGCAGTGGCGGCGACGCCGCGTGCGCCTAGTTGGCGCGCATCGGTCGTGACTGCACCGCCCGCCAGGGCGAAGCGAAGCACGACGTCCCGCGCTCCATACGCCCGGGCCACGAGTGCGTGGGCCGCCTCGTGCAGGACCAGTGACCCACCCACCAGCATCGCGGTACCCGCGGCTGTCGCCCAGATGGCAATCTCGGGCCAGTCTGGCCGGGCACCCGGGATGCGTCGGGTGCCGAGTGCGGCGGCGAGAAGGATGACGGTGGCGAACCAGGTCCAGTGGAACTGGATGCGCGACCGGCGCAATCCACGGCGGGGGTTACGAGGATCCTCGGCATCCTGCCATGCCGGAGTCTGGCGGCTGGGTGCGTCCATCAAGGCGCGACCCGCGGCAGGCAAGCGCACTCGAGGCGGGCGCGGATTCCTGCGGATCGCAGGAAGTTGGGCGAGAAGGAGGCATGGTCCATCTTGGCGGTGCGGTCGGTGTGGGTCCGGAGATTAGCCGTCTCGCAGATGGCGCACCGCCGACTGTTGGTGAGTATGCGGTGGGTTGTCCAGCCACGCGACCATGAAGCAGCGGTTTTAGACAATTCCCTTGCTGTACGCCGAGAGAATCCGCTGTGGTCGGTGGCGCCTGGGGCCGCGGGAGCGTGTCACCGATGGCGGTCATGCCTCGTGCTGCGACGGTGCGGACCTGATTGCGTTCGTTTCGCCCGGGACCGCGGGCGTCTCGCCCGCTCCGGGATTGTCGGTTCGCGCGGGTGCCGGGACGACGCACCGGAATCAATCGTCGTCCCGGGCGGGCTCCGCCTCTGGGCGGCATTCCGCCGGTCGTGGACCATCCGTCTCGGCAGAACCTGTCGTACTCGGTCGTTCCCTTGGGCCAAGTCCACGCCGCCATCGGGAAGACCACGCGTTGCGCGCGCGAGCAACGGCGGGACGGGCCGGCGAGGGCGTCGGCGGTACCGGTTTGGGTGATGTCGCAGGTCTGGTGATCCCTCTCGGGTTGATGGTGCAAGGCCGACTGGTGGTGGTCCTGCGGTGGGTGGTCATAGGCGGAGAGTTCAAGTGCCCGGACGGCGGGAGGTTGCCCCTCGCGCCAGAGGTTGGTAGCGTTCAGTCGTGACGCGGTCCCTCGTTGTCTTGGCGGGGGCGTGGCTTGGCGTGGGAACCGTTGACGATGCAGGAAGCCGGCAGCAACCCGACCCGCGCAACGGTCGCGCCCCATGGCCGCAACGGCGCTTGGCGTGCGTGGGTCCCCGCAGGCGTGGGCGCATTGCTTGCGGTTGCGTGTGCCATCCCCGGGCTTGACTCGACCTTTGCCAAGCCTGATCCGCCGACGGGTTCATCGACCGTCATCCCGACCGTGGGGCCGGGGCCGACGCCGACCGAGGCGCAAGGCCCGCAGGTTCGCAACACGGGTTCCACCGACCCAATCCCGACGGCCCCCGCAGTTGAGGTGACCCCCCTGCCCGCGGATGCACCACCGCCTCCCCCGCCACCACCACCACCTCCCCCACCCACGGTGGCCCCTGCCGCGCAGGAGGCCGCTACGATCGTCGCCGCGACCGCGCAGGCACGGGCCACCAATGTCTCGGCAACCGCCACGGCCCTGCCCTCCCAGGTCGTTGTCATCCGGGGCTACCAGTTTGAGCCGGCAACGCTGTCTGTCCCGGCCGGCACCGTGGTCCAGTTCCGAAACCTTGACACCGTGGCACACCAGTTCGGCACGGGCGAGATGGACAGTGGCCGGATCAATGCCAACTCGGCGTGGGCGTGTACCTTCGCGGAACCGAACGTGACCCATAGCTTCGTGAGCCGGCAGTACCCGAACATGAAGATGGTGATCACCACCACTGACCCGCAGCAGCGACCGACAGTCGTCCGCCCCAGTTCGTAGACTTTTCGTGTGTTCCGGGGTTGGCCCGGTCACGGGAGGGACGCAATGCCCATCTACGAGTACTGGTGCGAGCCGTGCGGGCGCGAGTTCGAGCAAATGCGCCCTATGAGCGAGTCGGCGAATGCCGGCGCCTGCCCCACGTGCGGGCATGAAGCGCCGCGCGTGCCCTCGGTCTTTGCCTCAAAAGAGAACTACACCATCAAGGTGCCTCGGGGGCAGGCGTTTCGTGGCCATCGCGCCGGGGAAGCCACGCCGGAAGTGCGCTCCTAGCCCTCCACGGGGTGTCAACGCGGAAGGCGATCACGGCTTGCCCGGGTTGAGCCACCCACCGTCGTCGAACGTGCGCTTGATGGCTCGCTGCGCGGTGCGATCTGCTGGCGTCATCACCCAGTCAAGGTAGGCTGCTTTCTCGATCCCCACTCCGTGTTCGCCGGAGAGGGTTCCACCCGCGTCGATGCAGGCGCGCAGGATCTCCTCACCGGCGGCGATCACGCGCGCGGTCAGGCCGGGCGTACGGGCGTCGAACAGGATGTTCGGGTGCAGGTTGCCGTCGCCGGCGTGGAAGACGTTGGCGATGAGCAGGTTCTCGCGCCGCGCGAGTGCTTGCACCTTGCCGAGCACCTCCACAAGCCGCGTCCGGGGTACGACACCGTCCTGGATGTAGTAGTTGGGTGCGAGGCGTCCGAGGGCGCCAAGCGCACCCTTCCGACCGCGCCAGAGTTGTTGCCGTTCGGCGGCCGAGGCGGCGACGCGCACCTCCTTCGCGCCGCTGGCTTCCAGGATCGCCTCAATGGCGGCAGCCTCGGCGGCGGAGGCTTCGGTCAAACCTTCAACCTCGACGAGGAGGAGGGCCTCGACCCCCTCGGGATACTCGGTGAAGCCACCTCCGCGCAGGGCGCCGATGGTAACGCCGTCGACGAACTCGAGGGCGGCCGGAATGATTCCCGCACCGACGACGGCCGACGTCGCAGACCCGGCCGCATCGAGCGAGTCGAACAGGGCGAGGATCGTGCGAACTGCTTCGGGGCGGGTCATGAGGCGGACCGTGACCGCGGTGATGAAGGCGAGGGTGCCCTCACTGCCGGTGAGGATTCCGGGGAGGTCGTAGCCGGGCGCGTCGGGCGCGTTCACGTTTGTGGATAGCTCGCCAGTCCGGATGACCGTGCCGTCGATGAGGACCGCCTCGACGCCGAGGATGTGGTTCGCGGTCACCCCATATGCGAGGCAATGCGGGCCACCGGCGTTCTCGGCGACGTTCCCGCCGATTGTTGACGCCGCCTGACTTGACGGGTCGGGCGCGAAGAAGAGGCCGAGTGGTTCGACAGCGCGACCGAGGTCAGCGTTGACGACGCCAGGTTCGACGACGGCTCGCCGGTTCGGCGCGTCGATTGATCGCACCCGGTTCATGCGGGCGGTACCGATGACCAGGCCGCCATGGATTGGCGTGGCACCGCCGGACAGGCCGGTGCCGGCGCCTCGCGGAGTTACCGGCAAGCCGTACTGGCGGGCGATGCGAACAATCGAGACGACCTGGTCGGTCGTTGAGGGCAGGCAGACGGCCAGTGGCTTGGCGCGCGCCATGTAGCCGTCGTTCTCGTACGCCACGAGCGCCGCGGGCTCGGCAACCACCCCGCTGCCACCGAGGACTGCGCGCAGGTCCGTAAGCACCCGTTCGCGCGTCGGGTGGTCAGGCGAGACGAAGCCACCCGCGAAGGGTGGACCCTCCACCGGTTGGTGCGTGGGAACGGTGGTGGCGGTCATTGGCGGCAATCCTGCCATACGGCGTCGCGATGGACTTCCGCCGAGGTGGCGCGCACCAATGGTCGCCTAGAATCGGCCATCCGGTGACCGGTTTGTTCACGGAATGTGTCCATGGCGTCGTGCATCGTGAGACGCGAAGGAAGGGGATCGAATGGACTTGGGCTTGACCGGCAAGGTGGCGGTGATCACGGGGGCAAGCCGGGGCATCGGGCGCGCGATCACTTTGGCGCTCGCGAGTGCGGGGTGCAACGTGGCGGTGGCCGCGCGGGGTGCGGAGGCGCTTGGCGACGTCGCGCGAGAAGTGGAGGCCCTCGGTCGTCACGTCGTACCGGTCGCCACGGACCTGACACTACCGGGGATGTCCGAGGCTTTGGTCACGCAAGCGCACGAGGCGTTCGGGCGGATCGATGTCGTCGTCAACAACCTCGGCGGGAGCGCCCCGGCCAACAAGCCCTTCATGGAGACCGATCCGAAGGACTGGCGAGGCGTGATGGGCATAAACCTCTATCCGGCCATCGAGGTCAGTCGTCATGCCGTGCCGCACCTACGGGCGCAAGGCGGGGGCGCCATCGTGTTGATCACCTCGATATTCGGACGTGAGGCGGGCGGGTATGCGGGGTACAACGTCACGAAGTCGGCCATGAACAGCCTATCGAAGTCCATGGCACGAGAGTTGGCCAAGGACAACATCCGCGTCAACGCGGTGGCGCCCGGGTCGATCATGTTCCCTGGCGGCACTTGGGAGAAGCGCCAGCAGGCTGACCCGGATGCCATTGCGCAGATGGTGGCGCGGGACCTTCCGTTCGGGCGTTTCGGTCGCCCGGAGGAGGTCGCGGACGTCGTGGCGTTCCTTTGCTCGTCGCGCGCGTCGTGGATCAGTGGCGCGTGCATCCCCGTGGACGGCGTCCAAGGCAAGTCGAACACGTAGGCGCAGTGCCTCAAGGTGGACCAGTGAGCTGTCCACTCAGGCAGGCCAAGGCAGTCACGGGTGAGCGCTACCTCGTGAAGAGCGCCACACTTGCGCCCTGCGCGAGGTCGACGATCGGCGAGGGGTAGAGGCCGATCAGGAACATCCCGGCGAGGGCCACGAGGATGCCGACGCGCGTCTCGATGGAAAGGCGGTCCAACGGGTAGCGCAACTCGGTCGGCATCCCGTCGGTGTGCCCCCTCACGGCCCAGGGGGCGACGGGTTCGGGGTGTGCCCCGGAATCGTGAGCGCCGTGTGCGGCGCCGTGTGCCCCGACGTGGTCGTCGCCATGGCCGGCCTCGTGCGCATGGGCGGCGTGGGCGGCTGCTTCCGCCTCGGCAGCATTGATCGCTACGAGGCCTGCAGGCGCCTTGCCGTACATCTGGTTGATCACTTGCAGGTAGTAGAAGAGGCTGACGGTGCTGTTGACGATGGCGATGGCGACCATCCAGAGCATGTTTGCCTTGGCGACGGGTGTGAACAGGAAGAGTTTGGTAACGAATCCCGAGAAGATGGGCATGCCTGCGAGGCTGAACAGCGCCGAAGTAAGGGCAAACGCCGCAAATGGGGATCGGCGCGACAGGCCGGCCAGGTCGGCGATCCGCTCACGACCGTTGTTCGCCACCTGGAAGGCGATGATGCCCCCGAACGCCGCGAGGGTGGTGAACATGTAGCCGACCAACTGCAGGATGACGCCTCGAGATGCCTCGGTCGGGATGTCTCCGGCCGCGAAGAAGGCCGCGATCGCGGCAAGGGCATACCCCGCCTGCGCGATGCTTGAATACGCCATCAGGCGCTTGATGTTTGATTGGCGCAGCGCGACGACATTGCCAAGCGTCATCGTCAGGATTGCAAGGACGGCAAATGCGTCGGACAGCTGTCCGCGCACGGGCCAGAGGCCGATCACGACCAAGCGCATGGTCAGGGCGAATGCTGCGGCCTTCGAGGCGACGGACAGGAAAGCGGTCACGGGGGTCGGGGCGCCCTCGTAAACATCCGGCGAGTACAGGTGGAACGGCACGGCGGCGAGCTTGAAGCCAAGGCCGGCAGTGAGCATCACGAGACCGACAATCACTGTCGCACTGCTTGCGCCAGCACCGCTGAGGGCCGCATGGATGTCAGTGAACATCGTCGACCCAATGGCGCCGTAGAGCAGGCTGACGCCGTAGAGCAGGATTGCCGAACTGAAAGAGCCGAGGATGACGTACTTCAGGCCGGCTTCGTTCGACTTGAGGTTCGTGCGGGCGTACGAGACGAGGATGTAGCTCGAGAAGCTCAGGAGTTCAAGGGCGATGTACGCCGTCAGGAGCTCTTGGGCTTGAGCCATCAGCCCCATGCCGAGAATCCCGGCGATGACAAAGGCGTAGAACTCGGCGGGTTGCCCGAGGAAGCGTTCGGCGTAGTCAAACGAGAGCAGCAGGACGCCAATCCCGCCGACCATGAAGATCAGGTTGAAGAGTGCGGAGTACTCGTCAATCCGCAGGACGCCGGCGAAGGTGCCGCGCGTGCCCCACAGTGATGCCTGGGCGCCGGCGGCGACCGCCGTCCCGAGGACGGCGACCCACCCAACGGCGCGATGGCCCCGGGGGCCAACGATGAGGTCGACCGTGAGGCAAGCGAAGATCAGGGCGGTCAGGATCCATTGCGGCGCAAGCAGGCCGTACGGCAGCGTCGCGGTGTCAAACGAGGGCATCGTGGTTCCTTCGGGCGACGTCCGGGCCGGTGCCGGCTAGCGAACCCCGCCGACGCGCTCGATGACCGGCGCGGCCGAGGCATTGATCATGTCAAGGAAGGGCGCAGGGTAGACGCCGACAACCACCAGGGTCGCGACAAGGAGGACGCCAGCAATCCACTCGGCGGGCAGGAGGTCGCGCAGGTGGGTCCACTGCGGGTTGATCGGCCCGAAGAACGCGCGCGCAACCATGCGGAGCATGTAGGTTGCTGCGAGGGCCACGGTGGCAATGCAGAGGAACCCGACGACCGGGTAGGTCTGGAAGGCCCCGAGGAAGATCAGCAACTCGGCAACGAAGCCTGAGAGGCCCGGCAGGCCCAACGATGCGAGCGCCGCGATCACGAAGAAGCCGGTGAACCAAGGCATGGTTCGGGCAAGTCCGCCAAACATGCCAACCTCGCGCGTGTGGGTCTGGTCGTAGAGCGCCCCGACCATCGCGAAGAAGAGGGCCGTCATCACCCCGTGGCTGAACATCTGGAGGATGGCCCCGTTCATGCCGGCGAGGCTGAGCGTGGCGATGCCCACGATGACGTAGCCCATGTGGCTCACCGACGAGTTCGCGATGACGAACTTGAAATCACGTTGCGCGAGGGCCATGACGCCACCGTAGACGGCACCAATCGTGCCGAGCGTCACGAAGAACGGTGACCAGAACTGCGCGCCGACCGGCAGCAACCAGACGGCGACGCGGATGATCCCGTACGCCCCCAACTTCATGAGCACCCCGGCGGCGACCATCGAGACGGCGGTCGGCGCGGCGCCGTGGCCGTCTGGCGACCACGTGTGCAGGGGCCACATCGCCGCGAGGAAGCCAAACCCGATGAAGATCACGGGGAAGAAGATCTGCTGGAACGCGGGCGGGAACAGGACCTGCGCCTGCGCCGCAAGAAACTCAAGATCGAAGGACTTCGAGCCGGCTTGCACGTAGATCGCAAGCATGCCCACCCACACAAAGAGGCTGCCCGCGACGTGCATCATCGCGAGCTTCATGGCCGCGTACTCCTTGCGGGTACTTCCCCACGCAACGATGAGGATGTACATCGGGAGCCCGGCGATGTCGTAGGTCAGGAAGAGGACGAACAGGTCGACGGAGCAGAACACACCAAAGACGCCGGCGACCGACACGAGGAAGAGGGCGTAAAACTCCTTCGGTCGGTCCGCGATCTTGAAGGTCACGATCGTGCCGGTCAGCAGCACGATCGCGTTCAGGAAGACCATTGGCACGGAGATGCCATCGACGCCGAGCAGGACCTGCACCCCGAACTGCGGGAGCCACTGGTACGTCTCGCGGAACTGGAAGCCTCCGGCCTGCCAGCTGTAACCGGCAAGCACGACGAGCGAGATTGCGAACGACACCAAGCTTGCGCCGAGTGCGATCAGGCGCGTGAGCCATGGCCGGTTCGACGGCACGAGCATGATGAGCAGCGCCGCAACGAACGGGGCGACGGTCATCGTCGACAGGTAGCCCACCAGACGTTTCCTTCGTGAATGCGGTACTCGTGCGTGGCGTACGCGAGGGGTGACGAATTACCAGAGCGTGATGCGCAGGTCGGGGACGAGGCCCGCAACGACCGCGCCGACAACGGTGATCCCTAGGACGAAACCGACGGCGTAGTGCTGCACGCGCCCGGTTGCGGTTCGTCGGAGCCAATCACCGAGGGTGGAGAAGATCGGCCCCGGTGCGTCCGTGAATGTGTCGTTGACGACCTTGCGGTCGACCGTCGCGGCCATCGCCGCGATCGCAAGAACGACGCGGTCGATTAGCCATTGGTACAGCTCGTCGAAGTAGTACTTGTTCAGCAACACCCGATAGGTGTCTGGGAAGGCCTGCCCAAGGAGGCGAGGACCGCTCACCGGGCGGAGGTACATGAGCGTTGCGAGACCGATCCCGAGCAGGCCAGCGAGTGACCCGGCGATGGCTAGCCAGATGTTGAGGTGTTCCTCGACGACCGGCCCGAACCGTACGGCTTCCTCGAACGGCGCATAGATCCCGGGCATGCCAAGCCAACCGGCGGCGATGGCGGGGACCAGGATGACAATGAGGGGCAATGCCATCGCCCATGGGCTCTCGTGTGGCGTAGCGTGACCGCCGTGGCCATGCCCGTGTGCGGCGTGCGCCCCGTGTACGGCGTCAGCGCTTGCATGTGGCTCCGATGCCCACCGTGGCGACCCAAAGAACGTCAGGTAGATGCACCGGAACATGTAAAAGGCGGTGAGAAACGCCGTCAGGAGCGCTATAGCAAGGGGAAGGTATGCGCCGTGTTCCCACGCGCCGAGGAGGATGGCGTCCTTGCTCCAGAAGCCTGCAAGCGGTGGGATACCCGCGAGCGAGAGTGACGCTATCAGGAACGTCCAGAACGTGATCGGCATCTTGGTGCGAAGGCCGCCCATGTTGAAGATGTCGTTTGGGTTCCGTCCGGTTCCGTGGAGGACGGGTTCCATTGAATGGATGACGCTCCCCGCACCGAGAAAGAGAAGCGCCTTGAAGAAGGCGTGCGTGAACAGGTGGAAGAGGCCGGCCGTGTAGGCGCCGATGCCGAGCGCCATGATCATGTAGCCCAACTGGCTGACCGTCGAGTAGGCGAGGATGCGCTTGATGTCACGCTGGACCAGCGCAATGGAAGCCGCGAAAATTGCGGTAAAGGTGCCGACCGCCGCGATCACGGCCATCGTCGTCTCGGACGCGTGGAACAGCGGGTACGCGCGCCCGACGAGGTACACCCCGGCGGCGACCATTGTGGCGGAGTGAACAAGGGCGGAGACAGGCGTCGGCCCGGCCATCGCATCTGGAAGCCAGATGTGCAGTGGGAACTGACCACTCTTACCCATGGCGCCGATGAAGATCAGGATGCCGGCGGCGGTCACTGTCGTCGGGTCGACCTTGCCCGCCTCGACGGCATCGAAGATCGTTTTCATGTCGAAGGTGCCAGTCGCCACGTACAGGAGCGCTAGGCCAACGAAGAAGCCGACGTCACCGACGCGCGTCGTTATGAATGCCTTTTTGGCAGCCTCCGCATTGTCGCGCTCCTGATACCAGAACCCGATCAGCAGGAAGGAGCAGAGACCGACCATTTCCCACGAGATGTAGAAGATGAGGAAGTTGTATGAGAGGACGACGCCGAGCATCGCGGCGGTGAAGAGCGCCTTGACGCTAAAGAACCACCAGTAGCGGTTGTCGCCCTTCATGTACCCCGTCGCGTACACCTCAATAAGGAACGCGAGAAATGTGACGACGCCGAGCATCATGATCGACAGCCAGTCGATCACGAGCGTTGGGGCAAAGATGCTCGCGGTGCCTCCGCTCCCGATGGAGAACCAGCGAAGGCCCTCGAGGATCAGGTGGCGCGCCGGGCCACTTGCGGTCTCCTCGAGGTTCGCCTGAGCGTCACCGAAGACCTGCAGGAAGACAAGGAATGCGCCCCCGATACCGGCGAGCGTTGTCAATGAGGACAGCAGGTGTCGTGCCTGTCCCATCTGACGCCAGACGAGGACATTTAGGGCAAAGGCGCCGGCCGGTAGCACGGGCGCGAGCCACGCGAGTTCCACGAGCTACCACCTCATCAGGTCGACTTCATCGACATTGACGCTCGACCGCATCCGGTAGACGCGGAGGACGATTGCCAAGCCAAGCCCAAGCTCGGCAGCGGCGACAGTGATCACGAAGACAGCGAATACCAGGCCCGACGTCTTGCCGGGGTACACGAGGGTGCCAAACGCGACGAGGTTGACGGCGACCGCATTGAGCATCAACTCGATGGCCATCAGGACGAGGACGGCGTTGCGGCGTGCCATGACGCCGTAGGCGCCGATGGCGAATAGGGCCGCACTGAAGATGAGGACGTGTTCGATGGGAACCATGCGCCTAGGCTCACTCGGCTTGGGTGCCGGCGCTGCCGGCCAGCTCGTTGCCGCCGGCGCGGCCACCGCCCGCCGCCGTGGCACTGCGCGCAATCGTGAGGGCGCCGAGCAGGGCGACCAGCAGCACGACGGAAGCAATCTCGAAGGGGACGGCCCAAGTCTGGAAGAGCGCCAGGCCGAGTTCGGCGATCGTGACATGGCGCACTGCGCCGGCCGGCATCCACGTGTCGCTGAGCACCCCGACAATCACCATGCTAAACAGAACAATCGCGGCGACCGCGCCCCATCCCCACGCGCCGTGGGTCAGGCGAGGGCGCGTCTCCGGGGGCGTGAGCATAAGTGCGAAGAGCAGGAGGATGCTGACCGTTCCGCCGTACACCAGGATTTGGATGAGCGCGAGAAAGTCGGCGAGAAGGAGCAGGTAGATGAGGCCGGTCATCACCATCGCGAGGATGAGCAGCAGGGCCGAGTAGACGACGCTGCGCGCAACGACGACGCCAAGCGCCGCGACGAGGGTGATCCCCGCGACGACGTAGAAGGCGAGCGCGCTCAGTTCCATCATTGCTCCAAGCATGCCGTGCGCCGCGGTGTACCGCGACGCACGCGAACTCGCCAGTGATGCTACACCTCAGGGCGGGCCCCACCGTCCAACGAGGGGCCGCCCAGTGGGCGTTAACGGTACGTCGACGGGTCGAGGATGCCCGGCAGCGG
>CAILQO010000231.1 GCA_903836285.1 uncultured Chloroflexota bacterium | reverse complement strand
GACGGAATGCCTGCGCGCGTGACCGCATCGATGACCGCCGCCACCTGCGTTGCGTTCGTCGCACTTGCCTCGCGTGCCGTCCGCGCGGAGGTCTGCACGCCAACCGTCAGGTAGGCGACGTCAGGCGCGACCGTGACGGTGCTCTCGCCGGTCACGGTGATGCCCGGCGTTGCGGTCGTTGCCTGCGCGACGATCGGTTCCGCGCCAGCCTGACCCACCGGCGACATGCCGGCGACCATCGCGATGGCCACCACGGTACCCGCGACTGCGCGTGCCACGTGCCCCCTCGCCACCCTTGCCAACGTGCCGACCGGTGTCATCGCAAACTCCTCTGGACGATCCAGGTCGCCCTCTGGTGAACATCATGGCAAACCGGGTGGGTTCCCGCAGAGCGAGGTGACGCCCTCCCCCGATGCACTGTGGCGCAGGGGTGGGATCAACGGAGGGGGCCAACAAATGGGGGCGGGCAGTGGGGTACCCTTCGCCTCGTGCGCCGGAACCGCCGGTGTTGGCCGGGTTTCCAGCCACGCCCTCCCGTACTGGTTCGGCGATGTCTGGACCGACCGGGCCTTGGACACGTGACATGACCGTCGATCGGGCGAGGACGGGGCGCCGGTTCGGCCCGTACGAGTTGCTCGAGGCGATCGGCCATGGCGGAAGCGCCGTCGTCTACCGGGCTCGCGACCTCCGGCCCGATGCGCCTGCCCGCGAGGTCGCGGTCAAGCTGATCGCGACCTCGTTTGCCGCCGCGCCGGAGTTTCGTGCCCGCTTCCGTCAGGAGGCCGCCCTCGTCCGGCGACTGCGCCACCGCCACGTCCTGGCTGTGTTCGATAGCGGCGAATCCGGCCCGGATGGCCCGGGCACGGACATGCCGCCGCCCGATGGGCAGGAACTCGCGACGGGCTACGCATACCTCGTCACGGAGTATTGCGCCGGCGGCGCCCTCGATGTCGCGATGCGTCGCACGCGTTCGACGCGCGAGCGGTGCCGCCTCGCTCTCGAGGTCGCCACGCAGATCGGATCTGCCCTTGACGCCGCCCATGAGGCGGGTGTCCTCCACCGCGACGTCAAGCCCTCCAACGTCCTGGTGGCGGCGGATGGGCGCCTTGTCCTTGGCGACTTCGGCCTGGCACGCGCCGTCCTGGACGGACCGAGCCAGTACCTCACGCTCACCGGTCACGTCACCGGCACGCCCGCGTACATGTCACCCGAACAGGCGAGTGGCGACTCGGCGGACGCCCGGACCGATCTCTACAGCCTCGCGGTTGTCCTGTTTGAGATCGTGACGGGTGGTGTGCCGTTCCGGGCCGAGACGGCGATGGCCGCCATGCTGGCGCACGTTCACCAACCACCCCCGCGTGCGACCGACCTCGCCCCGGGCGTCCCTCCAGCGGTTTCCGACGTGCTGGTGCGTGCCCTCGCAAAGGCCCGTGACGATCGGTATCCCTCCGGGGCGGCGTTGGCGACAGCCTTGCGGCAGGCGTTGGCCGGCGCTGGCCGGGGTGCCACGCCGCAGTCGCTTCCCGCCGCGAACGGATCGTCGCGGGGTCGCGGGGCCCCAAGTTCGGTCGAAGACACATGGCCCGCCGACCTAGCCCAGGTTGGCGGCGGTGTGCGCGGGTCGCGCAGCCGGCGTCAGCGATCGTGGTTCGCGCGCCTACCGATGGCCTTGCGCGTCGCTGGCGGTGTGGTGGCGATTGCGGTCGTGTCGACCGGGCTTCTCGCCGCCGGGGGCGCTCTCGGCGACGGCGCCACCGGTTTTGCGGGCATCGGGTCTGCACTTGCGTCCTTGCCCGACCGCGTCCGCGCTGCATTGGATTCACGCACCACGAATGCGTCACCGCCCATCGTGACCGAGGCGCTCATGCCCGCTGCCGGGCGCCCAGCGCCGTTGCGGTCGAGCCTGACGATCCGGTTCAGCACCCCCATGGATGTCGCAACGGTCGAGCGATCACTCCGCTTTGAGCCGCCCGTCGCACTGGACTTCGAGTGGAACGGCCAGTTGGTCGTCGTCACGCCGCGGAGCGACTTGGCTCCGGGAACCGAGTACCTCGTTTCGCTCGGGACGACCGCCCTTGCGCTCGACGGTCGCCCGCTTGCCCGACCGATCGAACATCGGTTCACGACCCGGACGATCGCCGACGCCACCGCGTCGCCCGGGGTCCCAACCGCGGTGCCCGACCGCATCGTGCCGGGCGATGGAACCTCCACGGTCGTGCGGCGCACGTCGACCCCCCGACCGGCACCCACCGCGACGCCGCGCCCGATGACCGCCCCGACGGTACGCCCGTCCGCAACCGCGGCAACACCCCGTCCGGCGGCGACGCCCGGGGCACCGATCACTTCCGGGGCCACCCCGGCGACGCGTGAAGCCGCGGCCCCACCGGCCGGCGTGGCGACACGCGAAGGCACAAGCGCCACCCCTGAGGCGACCGTGGCGGCGTCGGGAATCGCGGGGCCGTCCGCGCCGGTCGCCCCGGCGGTACCGGCGTTGCCTTCCGCAACGGCAGTGGTCTTGACGTCGTCTGGTCCGGGGCCGACGGTGACCCCCGCCACGCTTGCGGGTGCGCCGACGTCGTCGCCAATCCCCACATCAACGACCGGCACGACCGTCGTCGTGGTGCTAGGTGCCACGCCCGTGATGTCGCCCACAGTCGCCGGCCCACGCATCGTCCCGACTCTCCCGCCGACGGCCGTTTCCTACCCGACGCCGGCGCCACCGCTCCCGGCACCGACGCTCACCGTCGCGGTCGTCTGGACCCCAACGGCTGGCTTCGTCGTGGTGATCCCGACCGTTGGGCCATTCCCGTCGTCCACGGTCGTTCGGACACCGACGCGCATTCCACCCGTGGCCGGCACCGTGACGACGAGTGACGCCCCGTCGCCGTAGCTGGTTCTCGCCACTCCCATCGCAATGGGGGAGGGGCAGCAGCCCGGCTGTCGAACACCATGACTGCCTCGTGCGCCGGCGGTGTGTCGGGTGCCGCGTCTCCCCTCTCCCGCTTCGTAATCCGAGTACTCGGCGAGGGAGGGCCACGGAGGGGGTCTACCGCTACTGCCGTGATGAGTTTGGTGCCGTACGCCTTTTCCAGCGCGGCGCGGTTCGTCGCCTCGACGCGTGTGCGGTCAGTTCTCCTTGCCGTACGCGTTAGCGGCCGTCACGATGTTCTGCCAGTCGCCAACACCGGCGGTGCACCGGCACTGAATTTCGGCGGCCGGCCGCGGCGGTTGGTGCCACGGGGGCGGGTGTAGCTCTGACTGCCGGTTCGGCGGGACAGGGGCGAGTGCGCCCCCAAGGTCACCTGGTGCGTTCCTTCCGCGCGATGGCCAAGTGCGTACCTCGCGCGCTGGGCCTTCCCTGGTGGGCCGGACGGGTGTGCGGTCTCTGCGGTTCTGTCGGCCATGTGCCCGGAGTGGGCTGGAACTGCCGTGGCGCTTCAGGCGTACGGCGCCGCCTACGCTTGACGCGAGCGATTGCCTACTGCCCGGCGGGCGTTGCCACCTGCCCTTGCGGGGTGTCGCGCACCTCCCACCCAAGCGCCGCGATCTCCCCGCGAATGGCGTCAGACGCCTTCCAATCCTTGGATGCACGCGCCTCAAGGCGACGATGAAGCAATGCCTCGACCTCCGGCGGCGGGCCGGACGATTCAACCGACGCCTCCACGTGCGACAGCCCGAGGGGAAGTACTTCGTCCATCGCCAAAAGCGTCGCCCGGCGCACCGGGGTGGGAACGGTTGCGTCGCGCAGCGTCTCCCACACGACGGCCAGCGCCTGCGGGGCGTTGAGGTCGTCGCGCAAGGTGTCGCGGAAGCGGGCCATGAGCCGGTCGTTTGGCGCCGCGCCAGGGTCGGCCGGCAGGGCGGCAAACTGCTTGTGGATGTTTCGCAAGGCACTCGAAGCCGCGTCCATCGCCTCCTCGCTGTACGTGAGGTGGCTGCGGTAGTGCGCGGTGTAGGTGAGGTACCGGTACGCCATCGGCGCGTGCCCGGCGTCGACAAGCGTCTGCAGGGTGAGGAAGTTCCCCTCGGACTTGCCCATTCGCTTGTCCTTGAGGACGAGGAACTCGCCGTGGATCCACCAGTCGGCGAGCAGCTGACCGCTAGCGGCGAGGGTCTGGGCGATCTCGTTGGTGTGGTGCACGGGGATGTGATCCACGCCGCCGGAGTGCAGGTCGAACGGCACACCGAGGTATTCGGCCGCCATTGCGGAGCATTCGATGTGCCATCCGGGGAAGCCACGCCCCCACGGGCTCTCCCACTCCATCTGGCGTGCCTCTTCTGGGGTCGAGAACTTCCAAAGGGCGAAGTCTTGGGGGTTCCGCTTCTCTTCGTTCACCGCCACGCGTGCCCCGGCTTGCTGCCCCGCGATGTCGAGGCGCGCAAGTTGCCCGTACTCCGGTTGGGTGGCGGTGTCGAAGTAGATGCCGTCAGAGGTGCGATACGTGTGGCCATTCGCTTCAATCTGGCGCACGGTCTCGATCATCTGGGGGATGTGGTCGGTCGCCTTGCACCAGATGGTCGGTTCGAGGATCTCAAGGCGGGCGAGGTCGTGCTTGAACGCCGCGGTGTAGAAGTCGGCAATCTCCCACGCCGTCCGTCCCTGTTGGCGCGCCCCCTTCTCCATCTTGTCCTCACCAGTGTCGGCATCTGAGGTGAGGTGGCCCACGTCGGTGATGTTCATGACGTGCCGGACGTCGTACCCCTCGGCACGGAGGACGCGCCGCACGAGGTCGGCGAAGACATACGTGCGCAGGTTGCCGATGTGTGCGTAGTTGTAGACGGTGGGGCCGCACGAGTAGAAGCCGACCTCGCCTGGCCGACGCGTCGTGAACGGGGTGACTTGGCGCGTCCACGTGTTAAAGAGGCGGAGGGAGGTCATATCGCCGCGGATTCTAGTGGACGGCCAAGGCTCATACGGACGCGAGGTTCAGGCGCGCCCGTACACGACGCGGATGAGTGCCTTGATGTACCCATTGGCGTAGGCGTGACCGTGCCAGTGGTCAAACGGCTTCGGCAGCTGTGGCGTGTGGTCCATCATGAACGGGCCGCGGAAACCGACCGCCTTGTACGCCTGCATCGCCGCCAGCATGTCGTTTTGGCCTTCATCAATGAAGACCTCCACGAAGTCGTCAGGCGTCCCCACAATGTCGCGGAAGTGGACGATGCCGATCTTCCCGCGCGTGCCGACCGCGTGGATCGCCTCGAGGACGTTGCCCCCCATCTCCGCCACGCACCCCTGGCAGAACAGCATCGCGTTCGCCTCGGACGGGATCGTGTTGAAGATCTGCAGATACTGTTCAATACTCGACGTAATACGCGCAGCGCCACCGAGGGCATCGTGGACCGGCGGATCATCCGGGTGCAGGCAGACGCGCACGCCTGACTCCTCAGCGACCGGCAGGATGCGTTCGTAGAACCATTGGAGACTCGCCCACATCTCGCGTTCCGAGATTGCGTCGTGCGGACGCGCGCCGTGTTCCCAGTCGCGCCCAGCGTTCGCGTCGAGGTCGGCCTTGCGGTAGGTCGAAAGCAGGGCCCCTCCCCGGCCCGTTGCGGGGGGCGTGCGGAAGTGGCCAATCCCCTGGAAGGTGGTCGCCGTCAACGGGACCCCCGCCGCGCCAATCCCGCGGATCACCTGCGCCCACGCATGTGCCTCCGCCTCACGCCCTTCGCGGCCGTAGACGATTGCCTTCTTTGGAAGCCCGCCCGAGTGCAGGCATGAGAGTTCCAGCCCGTGCGACTCAACATGCTTCCGAAAGGCGATGAAGTCTTCAGCGTGCGTGTCCCCGTCCGCCATGCGCGATGGGACGCGCACGATCACCCCTTCCACGCCGGTCGCCTTGAGGAAGTCGAGGGTTGCAGGCGATGCGTCATCGAAGTCGACGGCGTCGATGAGTTGGGCGCGCGCCGGGAGTGGCGTGGCAGTCATGGCGGGATCCCTTTCAGTAGCACCGGAGGCGGATCAGCACGGAGGCAGGCTACAGCCCGAGGACCGTGGCGGGATTGGCGCGGCACATTCGGTCGATCTCGGCGTCGGTGAAGCCCGCCGCATGCAAGCCCCGCACGTACGACGCAAGGCCGTCGATCCACCCGACGTTCTCGGGTTGCCCGAGGTCGGAGGCTACGACCGTCGATTCGACCCCGACGGCCCGGATCGCCGCGACGTTCCCGGCGAGGTGCGGTTGCCAGCCACCGTGCCCGTCAGGTTGCGCGTAGACGCGTTCAAGCAGCGCGCCCATCGCGGCGAGTCGCTTCTGGTCGTCGATTGCGAGGCCGACGATGTGACTTTCCGGGTGGGTGATGACCACGCGACGAACCCCGCGTGCGAACGCCTCCGGGACCGCAACGAGGATCTCCGTCGGGCTTGCGTGGCCGGTCGCGAGGGCCATGCCGTGCGCCGCGATTGCCTCAAACGTCGCCTGCAGGGCCGATGATGGCCGCCCGCGCCGGTCGAGGAGGGCGATGCCGGTGGCTCCGGGCGCACCTTGGCGGTGCAGGTGGTTGGCGGCGCCAAAGGTTGGGAGCCAGGTGATTCGGCCCCCAGCTTGCGCACACGCCTCGACGGCGTCGGGATTGAGGCCACCAACCCCCTCGTTCAGGACGACCCCGCCGAAGACCGGTGCCCCCGGCACGGCGAGGCGGGCGACCGTGGCACGGTCGGCGGTCGGGGCGTGATGGTTCTTGAGGACGACGCCCGCCATGCCTTGTGCCACCGCCGCGCGGGCCGCGGCGAGGTCGTCAATGGATCGAGGGCGGACGTCGGGAGACGAGTGCAGGTGGATGTCGATCACGCCGTGCAGCAGGTCAGTCATGGGGGTGCCTCCGTACGGGGCTGCCGTGAATGGCAGGCCTGCATCACCGCACTCCAACGGTCCCGGTGATCCTCCGGGTCGAGTTCGCCACCGGGGCGCCACACCGGCAGGAAGCCAAGGCCGAGATAGGTCCGGATCGCTGCAATACGCCAGTCATCGGTCTTCAGGGTTGCCGCGACGTCTCCCCGCGCCGCGAGGGCGTGCATCGCCGCGAGGGTGACCGCGCGCCCAAGACCCGTACCTCGCCATTCTGGGAGGGCCGCGACCATGTGGATGGCGCCGTGACCGGGTTGGGCATCGACCTCGCGCCATGCGGACGCGGCGGCGACAGGTGGAGCGTCGGGATCGGTCCCCTGAACGGCGAGGAACGTCCACCCGGGACGAAACGACGGGTGCTCCACGTGCCGGGTGCGAACTGCCATTGGCGTCCACCCACCTGCGACGGGGATGGCGCCGGGTGGATCCATGATCGCGCCCCACGCCGATTCGTCGCCGTCACGCCAAGTGCGGATCATGAAGCCGTTGGGAACGACCAGAGGTGGGAGGTCGCGCAGGTGCGGGCGTGCCATGCCGAGTTGCCTCGGTCGGACGTTTCCCTCCCTGCCAACGGGCACGACCGGCGAGGGAGCGGGCGTCATCGCCGCCAGTGTGTCACCATGGGGCATCGTGGGCAAGGCGACGGTCGCAGCCCGGCGGAGGCCAGAGATGATCGCGCCCGACGCGGAGATTGACCCCGCGGCCATCCTGGCGGCGGTCCAGTGGCTCGAGTCGAAGCGCGACGTCGTCGAGGCACTTGTGCAGGAGTTGCGCGAGATCGCCGAGGCGGAGATTCGTGCCGGCGAGGACATTTCACAACTCACCGCCGACGCCCTGATGGCGGTGACGCGGGAGTTGCACGACCTCAACGCGCAGATGCACCAGCTGCTTGAGCGCCTCGTGCCCGTCGTCCCGGGAGAGGCCGACGAGGCCTAGAGAGCCGATCCTTGCCTCCATGCCCCGGTGCGGACCGGGGCCAGTAGGATTCGACGGCCGACGCGTGGAGCACCTCGATACTGCGCTAGTCGTAACCGTAGAGGGCCGCGGGATTGTCGTGAAACAGTGCCCGGCCAATCGCCATCGCCTCGTTCTCGCCGACCAGTCCGTCGGCCATCATGCCCGCAAGGGCCTCCGCGACGTTCTGCCGCGCCATCACCAGATGCCCGAGGATGGTGTCGACCCAGTACAAGTCGTCACCGAAACCGATGACCTTGTTCACTGGAACCATCCGCAACCATTCACGGAGTGCGCGGACGCTCCCTTCCGGGGAGTAGATGTGCATCCACGAGAGGTTCAGGAAGACGTTCGCGCAGGTTTTGGCCAGCACTGCAGCTTCGGTGAAGTACGGGAAGCCGCTGTGTGAGATGTCGAAGCGTGCGTCACGGTGTGCTCGGACCAGCCGCGCCATCGGCGCAAGCGACGTGCCTTCGAGCGTGCCGTATGTCCCGGCGCGCGGGCCAACATGAAACTGCAGCGGCAACCCCGCGGCGGTCGCCGACCGTACCGCGTGGAAGACCAGGACGTCCTCCAGGACCTTCCCGGCCGGACTGTCAAGCCCGTCGTATCGACCTGCGCGCAGGCCCTCGAAGATGGTGCGAGCAGCGTCGTGATCCGGCTCCCCGAAATCCATCGCGCGGTGGTAACTCTGCGACAGCTTGACCTCCGGCAGCCCTTTGGCTTTCCACGTCGCGCAACGCTCCGCCATCCTTGCCGCCAACGCCTCAACACTGTCGACCTCTTCGCCGTATTCCCGCTCCAAGTCCGTGAGGTCATCGCGCGACCGCAGCATGGTCAGGCGATTGAGTCGTGGCACCGGCACGAACAAAGTCGCGTCGATATCGTCAATCGGCTCGCCGAACGGCCCACCCATTTGCATCAGGCTGATGCGAATGTTGGCCATTCCCTTGAGCACCTCGGCGTAATGCCCTGGACGACGCCCCGCACGGATCGCGTCGGAGATCTGGCCGACCGTTGACGCATCCAATCCGCTAACGCCGTACGCCGCGCGCCATCCTTCGACAAGACACTGGCTGAAGCCGGTGTGGCGTACGCGGTGCCACCAAGGCTCGAAGCGTGCCCAGCGCTCCGCGAGAGGTGCAAGCGGTTGGCGGATTACAGGCGCGTCGAGCGTGCCCTGGTCACCCGTCACGAACCGGAGCGTCTCGTCGTCCATTCCCGCCGATTGGAGGTCCGCCGCGCAGTACGGGTGGGCGAAGTACGACAGGGCGTCCAAGTCCCGTTTCAGTCGGTCAGCTTCAGGGATGACGTGCGTATGCCCGTTGATCGTCGGGATCCGGGCAAACGCGGCCACGAGCGCCGAGGCGGCACCACCCGCCCTGCCTGCGCGTGCGTCAGCCATGCCGGCCTCCTGTCCCGTCACACCGTCGCGCAAAGGTTGCGCATCGGGCCACCCACCGTCGGCTCCCGGGGCGCAGTATCGTAGCGCCGCCCGGTCGCGGAGTGAGGCCGGGCCTTTAATACGGAGGGCAAACAGTTGAGGAGGACGCGAAGGACCCTGCTTGTTGCCGGGCTGCTCGGGGCCGTCGGCGCCGCTTGCGGGGAGGCAGCCCCCGCAACCAACGCGCCATCTGGCGCCCCCACCACGTCGGCGACGAAGGCGCCGGCCACTGCCCCGACCGTCGGCGCTGCCCCGACTGCCGCTCCAACGGTGGCACCGATCAAGGCCACCACCGCCGGACCAATCTGGATCTTGGACCATCCCCTGCAGTTGCCGGTGCGGAAGGCGCTCGAGGCCCGGGTTGCCGAGTTCGAGAAGGCGTTCCCCGGCGCCAAGGTGGAGTACGAAGGGGTCGTCGAGCCGAACGACAACCAGGAGAAGTTCGCCATCCTTCTTGCGGCTGGCACGATGCCTGATGCATCGGCCACCCACACCGGATTCATGCAGCAGTGGCCCCATTTCAGTGATCTCAAGCCGTACCTGGCAAAGGACACGAAGCTCAAGGCGGACGACTACTTCGCAACGATCTTCAAGGCATTTGATGTCCAGGTCGGCACAGGCACCCGGCAGATTGGTATCCCGCGCGAGGTCCACGCCACTGTCCTGTACTACTCCCGCAGCGCGGTCACCGGAGCTGGCCTGAAGGAGCCGTCGAAGGATTGGACCCACCAGGAGTTCGTCGACTGGGCGCTCAAGCTCTCCGAGTGGAAAGAAAACCCCCAGGAGGCGAAGTGGGCCATCCATAACG
>CAILQO010000230.1 GCA_903836285.1 uncultured Chloroflexota bacterium | reverse complement strand
GTGGATGCCGTGCGGGCGTCGATCGCCGAGGCAACGTGGGTCATCGGCGCCCTCGACACCTGCCCGCCCGGTGCGGACCGGACATGCCTGGCGTAGGCACGGCGGTCCGCCTCGCCGTCCTAGCGTCCGGCACGGGCACCAACCTGCAAGCAGTCATCGATGCGTGCGCCGCCGGCACGATCAACGGGCAGGTCGTCGGCGTCATCAGCGACCGTCGCGACGCGATAGCCCTCGAACGGGCCCGCCGGCACGGCATCGCGGCGACCTGGGTTGGCCGCGCCCAAGGCGAGTCGCGCGACGCCCACGGCGCCCGCCTTGCCGACGCGGTCGCTGGCGCGTCGCCGGACCTCGTCGTCCTCGCCGGGTACATGCGCCTGCTGCCAATGACCTTCCTCGGGCGGTTCCCGCGCCGGGTGATCAACCTGCACCCCGCCCTGCCGGGGGAGCTCCCCGGCGTCGATGCGATCGGCCGGGCGCACGCCGAGTGGGTCGCTGGCACGCGCACGCACTCCGGCGTGATGGTGCACCTGGTGGTCGACGAGGGGGTGGACGACGGTCCCGTCCTCGCCACGTGCCACGTCGAGTTCACGCCAGGCGACACCGTGGATTCGTTCGGTGCGCGCATGCACGCGCACGAACATGCACTGCTTGTAGAGACGCTGCGCCAGGTCTGCGCTGACTGGCCCCAGGGGATGGGCCTAACCCCCAATCCGGGGGGACGGGCCTAACCCCCCAACCCCCATCCCTGCGAGGGGGAGCGAGGGCGGCGCTTCCCGGTCTTCGGCGACAAAGGTTCGGCAGGGTAGGGGAGCGGGATGGCGCTACGATGGCTGCACCATGACCACGCCCACCTTTGACCTCACCTGCGACGACTGCCATCAGGTCGCCCCACCACGCCCGTACTCCCCACGGTGCCCCCACTGCGACGGCGCCCTCGCCATCACCTACCGCGACACCACCACCGACCGCTACCGGCACGCGCCCCGGTCGATGTGGGGCTACGGCGACGTCCTTCCGGTTGACGACCCAGCGCACGCCGTCACCCTCGACGAGGGGGGCACACCACTCATCCCGGCGCGCGGTGCGTGGGGGTGCCACCTCTGGCTCAAAGATGAGACGCGCAACCCGACCGGGTCGCACAAGGATCGCGCCCTCTCGGTGGCGATCACCCGCGGACGCGAACTCGGCTTCGACGCCTGCGTCATCCTCTCCGCGGGAAGCACCGGCCTCTCGACCGCCGCCTACGCCGCCCGTGCGGGCATGAAGTGCGCCCTCGTCGCCCCCAAGGGCACGCCCGACGCGCGACTTCTGCCGGCCGCCCTCTACGGCGCGCGCATCCACGAGGCGCCCGGCACCTTCGACGACGCCTTGCACCTCATCGACCGCCTCGCGACCGAACATCCCCTCTACTTCACCAGCACGTACCGCCGCGGGAACCCGTTCCAAGCCGAAGGTGCGCGTACCCTCGGTTTCGAGATCGCCGCCCAGATCGCCGACGCCGGCGGTGCCGACTGGATCGTCATCCCCGTCGGTGGTGGCGGCACCCTCGCCGGGATCTGGCGGGCGTACGAACAGTTGCACGCCCTCGGGGCACTCGACCACCTCGGCGGACGCCTGCCCCGACTCGTCGCGGTGCAACCGGATGTCTACAACGCCTTCGAGATCGCCCTCGCGCGCGACCTCCACTCCATGGAAGACCTCTACGCCCTCGGCATCTCCGAAGAGACGCCAACCCTTCAAGCGAAGTTGCAGCACGGCGTGCCACCAGATGCGGTCGATGCCCTCGCCGCCTTGCGCGCATCCGGCGGCGTCGCCGTCAGCATCTCCGACGCCGAGGCTCTCGTCGCGCAACGCCAACTCGCCTCCATCGAAGGGTTGTATGGCGAACCCTCCACCGGTACCGGCCTCGCCGGGGTGGCGAAACTGGTCGCGCAGGGCACCATCGCCCCGACCGACCGGGTCGTCGTCCTCGCCTGTGGTGGCGGGTTCCGCGAAACGCATGCCCTCGAAGGGATCGTTACAGTCGACCGGCATCCGTTACACGCCGATCGGCTCCTCGAATACCTCGGGATCGGGTAGCCACATCGCGAGGACAGCACGTCGGCCCGACCGTTCGTTGATCGCCTCGGGCACGATTCCCGCATGACCGCCACCACCAACCACGCACGCCCTGTCACCGTCCGCCAGTTGCGCCCGGCCGACCACGCCGATTGGGTCCGGCTCTGGTCGGGGTACCTCGCGCACTACGACGAGGCCATGCCCCAAGCGCAGGTACGCCACACCTTCGACCGCCTCTGCGTGGGTGAGGCCCTGCACGGGTTCGTCGCCGAGGTCGACGGCCGGGTCTCCGGCTTCGTCCACTGCCTCTTCCACCCGTCAACGTGGACGCCCACCGACTACTGCTACCTGCAGGACCTCTTTGTCGATGCCTCGTGCCGACGCGTCGGCGTCGGTCGCGCCCTGATCGCGACGGTCGTCGACTTCGCCCGTGACCGCGGCGCCAACCGCGTCATCTGGCTGACCAACGAGGACAACGTCGCCGCCCGGTCCCTCTACGACGCCGTCGCGCGCACCACCGGCCTGATCCAGTACCGCATCGACCCCGATTGACCGGGAGGCAACCCACAGTCCCGGCGCTGCTCCCGACATCCGCGTCGAACCAGTCGAACCATCCGCGGCGGGCGACGTCATCCACTGGGGGCTCCGGCGCCCTCGCGGGCCTCTCGTTCGTCACACCGGCAATCGACCCTGAGGCGCCGCTGTGATCAGCAACCACCTGCACCTTTCGGCGGCGCTACCCCTTTCTGCCTCGACCTTTCCCCTTCCATCGCGTCGGCGAGGCCGGACGTCGCCCACGAGTCGCGCGGTCGAGGACGACCGGATGCGTCGCGCCAGCACTGCGAACCGGCTCTTCGTCGTCACCCTCCCGCGAGGCGCGGGCACGCGCCGAGGCCATCTCCGCCGATCGATCAATCGAGTCCACCAACCACCCGTCCTCGAAGGTCAGGTCGTGCACCGTCGCGTACAACCACGGCGGGTCACTACCCATCGTCCGGTAGCCCTGCCCCACGAACTCACGACCCAACAGCAGACCTCCGGTGAACGCCACCGGCGCCTCATCGAAGGCGTACTCACCCTCGATTCGCCCGCCAGGATCGAGGTCGGACGGGGGTCGCGCCGCACCGTCGTCAGTCGATGCCCCTGTCCTCTCGACCCCGAACAGTGGCGGCATCGGGCGCTCCGACCAGATCGAGAGCGACCGCAGGTGCAACCGGTGCGCCCGCACCTCGTACCTCGCAATGAAGCCGCGCCAGCACCCAGTGTGCGGGGCCACCGTCTGAATGCCGTGCGCCGCCGGGTCGAACAGGCCGACGCCGCGCACGCCGACCAACTCGTACGAGTCGCCTTCGTACGCCACCAGATCAAGCTGCTGCGAACTCATCCGGCTTCCTCCGTCGGCCCCCCGCAATGGCGGCGCCCGGAGCCAGCACGCGCAGGTATCCGAGCGTGCCGGAGACGTCCGATGTTGCCGACGCGGGACCTTCCCCGCCATCGTAGCCAAGTCGTGCGCCTGCCCGGCACGGGTACCGCATTCATGGGCCAGCCGAAGCAGCGAACCATCGAGGGTGCGGATGAGGTGCCTGCCGCCACCCCAGAAAGGTCCTTTGCACCAGCTTCGCCCGAACGACACCGGCCTGTGGGGGTGCGAGACCGCGTACATGCCACCACCGTCCGCGCCAGCCCTCGTTGCCACGAGGTACGGGATGGGGACGCACCTGCACGCCCGGTTCGCGCCGGGTGCGTGGCTCAGGTCCCCGGCGCCGTGCGTCGCCACCACGACGGTGCCGGAGGCACAAGCAGGTCGTCGGCAAAGGCCGCCCCGGCCGGCACCTCCTCAAGGAAGCGCATGATCCCCCGCGCGATGCCATCCGCCACGCGGTCCGGTTGCCCGACCAGCATCGCCCGGTCTTCAGCGTTCGTCAGGAACCCCATCTCGAGGATCGCCGCCGGCACGTGCGGGGCAACGGTCGACCGCAGGCGCCCCCACGCGAAGGCGTAGTAGCCGGTCATGTTCCGCGACACGCCGGGTAGCCACGGCAGCCCCGTCGTGCGCCCGTACTCCTCGATGATCGCCGTGACCAGTCTCGGTTCGTACGGCCCGCGACGCGACCCGTGCGCCGCCTTGTACCCACGATCCAGACCCGACCGGTCGCCGTCCGCATGCAGCGAGATGAACGCATCCGCCAGGTACCCCTCAGGGACGGTCGCGGGGAGGATGTCGACGGCGATCCGTTGCGCCTGCAGGCGCGCGGCAACCCGTCCGGCAATGTCCAGGTTGACCTGCCACTCGACGAACCCCGCCGCCGAGGTACCCGTCTGCCCGGCGAGGCGCGCCATCTCGTCGGGCACCTCGGCCATCTTCCAGTGGCCAGCCTGGATACCGACCCGTCGTGGTCCGGGCGGAACCACCGGTCGAGGCACCCGGATCATGTCCGATGCCGGCCCGTCGGGCGGAGGCGCCGCGGCGACCGGGCGCAAGGCGACGGCGTCGGGTGCAGTCGAGGTGTCACCATCGTCGGCACGTGCGACGGCAACATCGCCAAGCAGGGCAAGCACGATGCCCGCGCACGCCCGTATCGCGTCCCGCCGGTCGCCTATCCTGTTCACACCCCGGCCCTCTGGCATCCTGTCACTTACCCTACGTCAGCGATGGCGCACCAGTGCCACGCACGCGTCGCCACGGCGTCTCGTTCCGGTTACCGGCCACGCGTCGCCCGGAGTGCCACCGACCCATGCCCGTCACCATCCGTACCGTCCAGCCTGATGACTACGAGGCATGGCTTCCCCTGTGGCGGGGCTACCTCGACTTCTACCGCACGCCCTGCGACGAAGGGCAGGCGCGTCGCACCCATGCCCGCCTCTGCGACCCGTCGGCCTCCGGGATGCACGGCTTTGTCGCCGTCGACCGCGACGGGCACCTCGTCGGCCTCGTGCACTGCCTCTTCCACCCGTCCACCTGGACCGCCGCCGACTATTGCTACCTGCAGGACCTATTTGTCGACCCAACGGCACGCCGCGGCGGCATCGCCCGCGCCCTGATCGCGCGCGTGACCGGCCTTGCGCGCCACCGGGGCGCCAGCCGCGTGTACTGGCTGACCGGCACGGGAAACGCCGCGGCCCGCGCCCTCTACGACCAAGTCGCCGAGGACACCGGCTTGATGCAGTACCGCATCTTCCTGCCGTGATCGCCACGCGCCCGCACGATACGGCGCGGCTACGACCGGTACAACGTGGTGACCGCCCCGACGCGCCCGTACATCCAGAAGGCGACCGGCATCAGCACGATGGTGATGAGGCAGGCATAGGCGAGCGCCATCCACGCCCCGCTTAGCCACCAGCCGACCACCAGGAACCAGATCGCCCGCACGAGGAACGACCGCTGCTGCACGCCCGATACGAGTCCGTACGGCGTGACGACGTACGTCGCCTCCTGCGGTCGCAGCGTCATGATCGACGGTAACCGGTTGATGATCCAGAGGCCGAAGGGCAGGCCGATGACCGTCAGGACCAGGAACCAGGCCACGGCCGAGACGGCGGCGCCGACCCACCACCCGAGGAAGATGAACCACAGCACACGCACAATCAAGCCCGGCCCAGCCGACTGAATCACCAGCCTGTCTCGCACGGCTATGCTTCTCCTAGGCCTGCCGTCGGCACGACCGGC
This sequence comes from uncultured Chloroflexota bacterium, assembly GCA_903836285.1. Taxonomy (GTDB): domain Bacteria; phylum Chloroflexota; class UBA11872; order UBA12225; family UBA12225; genus CAILQO01. The sequence goes on along the minus strand of CAILQO010000230.1, from coordinate 1,716 downwards.
GCGGCCGGATGGATCGCCACACTGACCGCAACCATTGCCGACATCGCACAACCTACCCGACCAGTGATCGCGATCGAACGCAAGGTGGTAAGCGCGGTCGAGGCCGACACGCTTGCCGAGTTCGCATACCTCGCGCCCTACTGGGTCGAAAGCTTGCTGCAGCGCGTCGCCCCCGAACCGTGGGGCGACGGGTCGGCGTACCTTGAAAACTACGTGCGTGCCAACTTCACCCTCGCCGCGCGTCAGGGGCTGCTGCAGCACGATCCGCAAGGGCGCTACGTCCTGTGGCGCGTCGGCATGCTTGCCACCGCCGACGGGCGCCCGATCTACGGCTACTTCGTGCCGAACGTGCGACGCCCGACGCCGCCGTATTTCCTCGTGGGCTTCGTGACCCTCGACGACGGCATCCTGCGCTACCAGGCTCCCGGCCGCACCACGATGCCGATCCGCGTCCTTGCGCCGCCGTCGTCACCCACGTACCCGCGCGACTACCCGGCTACCGGCATGCCGTTCCTGAACTGGCAGCACATCCTCGAATCGCGTCGCGACCGCATTCGCGCCCGGCTCCCCGGCTTGCCCGACCGCGCCCTGCGGTGGCTCATCACCGGCGCCATCGCCGACGCCCACAAAGCGCATCAAGCAACGGGGCGACGCGCCGTGCCGGCGTGGCGCGACGGCGGCGTCGAATGGATGCTTCCGTTGCACGTCACCGCCGAACGCCCGACCGACGAGGCGCCCGACTTCGTGGCGCCGGTTCGCGTGTCGGACGACGGGCTGGCGCACGTGATCCCAACCCTGCTCGAACCGTGGATGGCGTACCCCCACGCCCGCGCCGTCGCCCCGGACGACGCGATGATCCGCACCTGGATCTCCCCCACGGCGTAGCGTCGCGCGCCTGCGCGACGCCCAGTTTTGGCGTCACCGTCCCAACCCATGCTCATCCGTGGCGCGGCGCCCACGCGGTAACGGCCGCGCGCGGGAACCGCGTCCAAACCCCCTTGCCCGACGCTACGGTCAAGTTGTGCCTAGGTATTGTCAATAAATGTTCTGTCACGTGGCGCAACTTCGACTTTGCAGAGTTTTGCTATGACGATGTTGACTTCAGCCGCGTGCCGCAATCGCCGAAACAAGGTGTAGGAAACGGGGCGGGACCCGCGGAGCCGCCTGCGTGATGTCTGACGCACACGCGGCGACTGGTCCCCACACGACCCGAGGGCATGATGGCGCCTGCCAGCGTCTCAAGCCTCTCGTACGCAGTTCCTGCCCCCACCGATGAGGGAAACCCTTCGCCGTCGGCTAACCAGCCGAAGCATGGGGTCGGGAGGCATGGATGGCCCTACGCATTAACTACAACCTGGCGTCCTCCGTCGCCCAACGGAGCATGAGCGCAAGCCAAGACACGTACGCCCGCATGGCGGAACGTCTCGCAACTGGCCTGCGCATCAACAAGTCCTCGGACGACGCCGCCGGCATGGCCGTCTCCGAACGCCTGAAGAACCAGGTGCGAGGCTTGACCATGGCCGGGCGCAACGCCCAAGATGGCGTCAGCCTCATCCAGACCGCCGAAGGCGCCATGGCCGAGACGCACAACATCCTCGGGCGCCTCCGAGAACTCGCCGTGCAAGCCGCCAGCGACACCCTGAACGCCACCGATCGCGCCAACCTCCAGACCGAGGCCAATCAACTCGTCTCAGAGATTGACCGAATCGCTGCCAG
>CAILQO010000229.1 GCA_903836285.1 uncultured Chloroflexota bacterium | reverse complement strand
TCTGCTGTTTCGAGACCGGGTCGGTCACTGGCCCATCGGTTGTCGGGACGTTGTGGTCCATCGTTGCGAGTGTCAGGTCCGGCCGACGGACTTTCCGGCCAGACATTCGCAGGCCGTCGAATGCCTGCGGCGACGTAACTTCGTGGACAAGATGGAGGTCGATATATATGAGTGCGGGCTCACCCGGCGACTCACGCACGACGTGTGACGACCAGAGCTTTTCGAAGAGGGTCCGGGGCGAACTCATCGTCTTGTATGACTTTCCTAGGGTGAGAGGGTGGATGGTCGGTCGCGATGGCAGCTGGCAGAAAGCCCGGGCGGGAGCGAGCTACTCTTGGCGTCAAGTCTCCGACCCGACTATGCGTTGACGGCTGGGCTTGCAAGTACCGCGAATGGTGCAGCGCGTCGCCCGTGCCCGGCTTCGCGTTCGCGCCCTGCGGTGACCACCTTGTTGATGGCGTTCAGGTAGGCTCGCGCGGAAGCCACAATGATGTCCGTTGAAGCGCCCCTCCCAACAAAGGTGCCTTCCGCAGCTGACTCGACCTTGACAGATACCTCGCCGATCGCGTCAGAGCCTGACGACGCCGAATGCACGGTGAACTCAACCAGCTTGATCGGCAAATTTACGATCCGGTCAATCGCATTGCATGCGGCTTCGACGGGTCCGCTTCCGGTCGCGGCGTCCTGCATCACCGTGCCGTCGGCAACTGTGATCAGGACGGTGGCAGTCGGAATGGACGGTTCGCCACAGCTGACTTGGAGCCGGTCGAGGCGAAAGGTCTCAGCGACCACCAGTACCTGATCCGCGACTACCGCCTCAACGTCACCGTCCGTCACATCCTTCTTCTTGTCCGCGATTTCCTTAAAGGCACGGAATGCCCGCATGAACTCGTCGTCGTCCAATTCATAGCCAAGCGCTTTGAGCCGGTCACGGAACGCGTTCCGACCGGAGTGCTTTGAAATCACCAGCCGAGAGTCAGTGCGGCCAATGCTGTCGGGCGTCATGATCTCGTACGTGATCCGGTCCTTCAACATTCCGTCCTGATGCAGGCCAGACGCGTGTGCGAAGGCGTTGCCACCGACGATCGCCTTGTTCAGTTGGACGGGGAAGCCCATGTACGACGCCACCATGCGGCTAGTGCGCCAGAGTTGCTCCGTCTTGATGCCAGTCTCGCAGTCGAACGCGTCGGCGCGAGTCTTGATCGCCATCACGATCTCCTCAAGAGCGGCATTGCCTGCACGCTCGCCCACACCGTTCACGGTGCACTCAACCCACTCGGCGCCCTCGCGCACCGCTGCGAGAGAGAGCGCGGTGGCGAGCCCAAGGTCGTTATGGCAGTGGACCGAGACCTTCGCCTTGTCAATGTTCGGGACGTGCGACATCACGTACGCGACCAGATCGGCGAACTCGTGTGGCTGCATGTAGCCAACGCTGTCCGGTATGTTGATGACCGTTGCCCCCGCCGCGATCGTAGCTTCGAACACGCGGCAGAGGTATTCGCGGTCCGAACGTGCGGCGTCCATGGCCGAGAACTCGACCTCAGGAAGGAACGACCGGCCGAGTTTCACCGCGGCCACGGCCATGTCGAGTGCGTGGTCGCGCGTAATCCTCAACTGGTAGTTGAGATGAATATCGCTCGTCGATAGCACGGTGTGAAGGCGAGGCGCCTTGGCCTTCATGAGCGCTTTCGCGGTCGTTTCGATGTTCGGAAGCTTCGCATCCGACAGCGCGGCGACCTGACAGTCCTTCACGAATTCGCACACCGCCTCTACTGCCCTGAAGTCGCCGGGGGACGTCGCAGGGAAGCCCGCCTCGATGCAGTCGACGCCAAGTCGCTCAAGCTGCCGCGCGATTTCGAGCTTCTCGTCAAAGGTGAGCGCGCCACCTGCGGCCTGTTCGCCGTCTCGCAGCGTCGTGTCGAAGATCCTGATGCGCCGCATCTCGCAACTCCTGGGCCTGCAGTCCACCCCACGTGCGCGACCGACGAACAATGGGGCAGAGCTTGGCCCTCACCTGCCGATGTGGCAAGGGCCGAATCGTAATCCTGTGGGCGTGAGCGAAGTCTCGCGGTCGAACAGGCAAGGCGCCGGACCCCAGACTTCGCCCTTCCTACTTGGCGTTGAGCCAACTCATCTTGGAGCGAAGCTCCCTGCCAACCGCCTCGATCGGATGCTCAGCCTCGCGACGACGTGTGGCTAGGAATGACGCGCGCCCGGCCTGGTTCTCGAGGATCCAGTTGCGCGCGAAGGTGCCGTCCTGGATCTCGCGCAGAATCCGGCGCATCTCCGCACGGACCTCGTCGGTCACGATCCGTGGGCCCGTCACGTAGTCGCCGTATTCGGCGGTGTCCGAGACGGAGTAGCGCATGTAGGTCAACCCGCCTTGGTAGAAGAGGTCCACGATGAGCTTGAGTTCGTGCATCGTCTCGAAGTACGCAAGCTCTGGTTGGTAACCAGCCTCGACCAGCGTGTCGAATGCCGCTTTGACGAGTGCGCTCGCGCCCCCGCACAGGACGGTCTGCTCCCCGAACAGGTCGGTTTCAGTCTCCTCGAGGAAGGTTGTCTCGAGGACGCCTGCCCTTGTGCCACCGATGCCCTTGGCATACGCGAGTGCGTCCTGACGTGCATGACCTGAGGCGTCCTGATGCACCGCAAACAGGCATGGCACGCCCGACCCTTCGGTGAAGACCTCACGCACGCGATGTCCCGGGCTTTTCGGCGCGACCATGATGACGTCGACGTCGCGCGGGGCGACGATCTGGCTGAAATGCACGTTGAACCCATGGGCGAACATGAGGGTCTTGCCAGCGGAGAGGTTCGGTGCGACGTCGTGGAGGTACACCTCGCGCTGAACCTGGTCGGGCAGGGCGAACATGATGAAGTCCGCTGCGCGCGTCGCTTCCGCGACGGACCCAACTTCGAGTCCGGCCGCAGCGGCCTTGGCCCGCGAGGGCGACCCTTCATAGAGGCCGACGATTACCGCCACGCCGCTATCGTGGAGGTTCAGCGCGTGCGCGTGCCCCTGACTACCGAACCCGAGTATCGCGACCTTCTTCCCGCGCAGTCGCCCGAGGTCTGCATCTGCGTCGTAGTACATCTGTGCCACGTGAGAGATCCTTTCAGGTAGTCGCCAGGGGTCCGCGCGTACGCTGCCGGAGGGGAATCAAATGCGAGGTGCTAGCCCGCCGCGTCCGGCAGGCGACCGTCACTGCTGCGGGCGGTCACCTGGGAGCCGCGCACCATGCTGATGATCCCCGTCCGGACCATCTCCTTGATGCCATATGGACGCAACATGCCGAGGATGGTGTCAACTTTTTCGTCGTCACCCGTGACCTCGACGATGACCGCGTCGGTGGCAACGTCCACGAGCCGCCCCCGGAAAATCTCTGCGAGATTCGCGATTTCGATTCGCGTTGCCGGCGACGGAGAATGCACCTTGATGAGTGCGAGTTCCCGTTCGACCGTCCGGTCGTCGGTGACATCGCTGACCCGCAGGACGTCGATGAGTTTGTAAAGCTGCTTGATCACCTGCTCGACTTGGGTCTTGTTGCCGTCGATCACGATGGTCATGCGGCTGGTGCGGTCCGTCTCGGTGTGGCCGACTGTCAGGCTCTCGATGTTGAACCCTCGCCGGGAGAACAGGTTGGCGACCCGTTGGAGCACGCCCGGTTGGTTTTCGACGAGCGCGACAAGTGTGTGCTTCATCGTGGCACCCTTCGCTACAAATCGCGGACTAGACGCCGCCGGCGTCGCTTCCGGCGGCGACAGCAACCTGCTGCATCTTGGGCGCCACGTCCTCGGCGCTTTCAATCGTCTCCTGCAGGCTTGCGCCCGGCGGAACCATCGGGAAGACGTTTTCCTCTGCCTCAACTACGAATTCGATCATCGCCGGCCCATCGATGTCCCTGGCCCAATCGATCGCACGGCGCACGTCATCAACGTCCTTCACTCGCATCGACGGAATGCTGTAGGCCTCGCCAAGCTTCACGAAGTCCGGGTTCCACATCTTCACGCCGGAGTAGCGCTTGTCGAAGAACAATTGCTGCCACTGGCGGACCATCCCCAAGAAATTGTTGTTGAAGAGCGCGATCTTGACCGGCAGCCGTTCCTCGACAAGGATCGACAATTCCTCAAGCGTCATCTGGAATCCGCCATCCCCGGTGACACACCAGACTTCCTCTTCCGGCTTGCCTATTTGGACACCGATCGCGGCAGGCAGTGCATAGCCCATTGGGCCAAGGCCACCGCTCGTGACATGGGTGTTTGGCCGATCGAAGAAGTAGTGCTGGGCCGCCCACATCTGTGCCTGGCCAACGTCCGTGACCAGCACCGCCTTACCCTCGGTTGCGTGGTAAAGCTCCCGGACAATCCACGGCGACGACATTGTCTCCGGCTTTTCCGGCAGGGCTAGCGACGGGTGCTCAATCCTCCACTGCGCAAGCGTCTGCATCCAATCTGGGTGATGGCCGGAGGCCACTTCATCAGTCAGCGCCTCGAGGACATGTTTCGCGTCGCCGACTATCGGTACGGCAGCAGGCACGTTCTTGCCGAGTTCGGCAGGGTCGATGTCGATGTGGATCACCTGCGCGTGGGGGGCAAACGCGTTCAGGCGGCCGGTGACCCGGTCATCCATCCGCATCCCGATAGCGATTAGGCAGTCGGTGTGCGAGATGGCCATGTTGGCGTAATACATGCCGTGCATGCCCGGCCACCCAAGGTAGAGCGGGTGGGTCTCCGGGAAGGCGGAGATTCCAAGCAGGGTGGTGAGTACGGGCACTTGCGTCTTCTCGGCGAACGCCCGCAGCTCTGAGAATGCGCCCGAGAGGATTACTCCGTGACCGGCAATGATGAGAGGGCGCTTTGCACTCTCGATCAGGCGCGCAGCTTGCCGTATCTGGCGCGTATGGCCCTGCATGCGCGGACGAAACCCGGGAAGGTGCACTCGACCTGGGTACTCATAAACCGCGGTATTTGTAGTCACGTCCTTTGGGATGTCAATGAGCACCGGGCCCGGACGCCCTGTGCGAGCGATATGGAAGGCCTCCTTGATGACCCTTGCCAGATCATTGACGTCCATCACCAAGTAGTTGTGCTTCGTGATTGGCATCGTGATGCCGGTAGTGTCGGTCTCCTGGAAGGCATCCTTCCCAATCATGTACGTGGGCACTTGCCCCGTGATGGCAACCATCGGCACCGAGTCCATCATCGCCGTGGCGATACCAGTCACCAGGTTTGTCGCGCCTGGACCGGAGGTTCCAAGGCATACGCCAACCTTGCCCGTGATCCTTGCGTAGCCGTCAGCCATGTGCGACGCGCCCTGCTCGTGCCGGCAGAGGACGTGTCGAAAAGGGTATTGGAACAGGGTGTCGTAGAGCGGGATGATCGCGCCCCCGGGCATGCCGAAGATTGTGTCAACACCCTCCTTGAGGAGGCTCTCACAGAGGATTTGCGATCCCGTTAGTCGCTGCATCTCGGTCTCCCACAGGTTGTCGTGCCGCCACCAACGCGCAGGCGGCGGAGGGAGTTCAACGGGTCGTGCTCCATTGGGCACAAAAAAACGGCTTCGTCCCTGAGGACGAGAGCCGATCCCGTGGTACCACCTCAGTTGGCGTAGCAAACGAACTGGAGCTGCGTCTTGCCAAGTCCGTATGCGCCCGAGCTACATATCCAGCAGCAGGTACGCCCACTCATGCCCGCTAACGGAGGCTTCCGGTCCTCGCTATCCGCACTTTCTGCAGTTCACAAGGACAGCTCAAGGGCGAGTTCACCATGCCAGCGCGTCCGACTTGCACCATCCGTCGGATCTCTAACCACGCCCAGCGCAGCTACTGCTCCCTGTCAAGGCAGCGTATAAAAACACAAAAACGGGTGGCGCTGCATCGCGCCACTGCTTGACCATACCGCGCGGTTGGGATGCACGTCAACCGTCTCGGCGCTATGGCCTGACCTCAACCGAGTAGAGGTGCACCGTCGAGTCATCCTCACTCGCGTTTGGCTGGAGAATTTCGTACACGATCCGTCGTGCTTGGAACGGCGACTTGCCCACTACCAGGTTCACGACGGAGTTCGGCCCTTCTGGCTCGCCGGTGCCCGAGACGTCAATGGCCAGGCCTGGCCCTTGGCCAGAAAGGCGCGCTGTCACTTTCCACATCCCCGCCCCGAGGACCATTCGGATGACCGATACCGGCCGCGTCGTTGGGTAGCTGACATCCAAAACAGTTGGGTTTGGGCCAGCGAACCGAACCAGCGCGTTCGGCACGTTGTTGAGCACCGGTTCCACGAAGCCGTCGTCAATGGCGGTCGTCCCAACCCTGGCCACTTCGCCGTCGACCCTCATGTCGGAATACGTCGGGCGATTCGCCGCCGCTCGCTCTGCCGCCAAGATGCTGGCGATATTCGAAGCCTCTCGCATTCGGACCATCACAAACCCCGGGGTCCCATCCGGATGGTCGATGGTGTCAGTCACGGACACGTCGACGACCCGGGAGCCTGCACCCTCCGATGCACCGAGGCGCATGCGCTCACGGAGATAGTCGAGCTGTGCCGGGGACAGGATCGCCCATAGCTCCGGGCCCCACGGCTCACGGCTTTTCAGGATCGTCTCGAGGCTCCCCAGAAAAACTCGTCCGGCCGCAAGCTCGTGCTTGTCCACAAAGAACTTGATGAAATGGTGGCCACCCCACGTCCAATCGGTTGTCACCATCACGCGCGCGCCAGGCGTCGAGCGCAGGCGTTGATTGACAAGCGCAAAGACCTCCTTGCTCCCCCACTGAATGCCGTACCCACCGAAGTCTTGGACCCGGTGAGCCTGCGTCGTGAGCGCCTGACCAAGGGTCAGGAACGCGCTCGACGTCGAGACCGTCGCTGCGGCCAAGCCTGCTAGAAGCGCGATGCGTCGATTCCGGGGCAGGACGCCGTCGGCCCAGTAGAGGGCCAGCAGGACAATTGGGACAATCGCCGCAAGGCTGCGTGTGGGCGCGAATCGCGAGATTGCGGTGGGCGCGATCGACATGGCGAGGAGCGATATCAGTAGGGCGCGCCGGCCTCTGAATTGGGGCATCCAGATCACGAGCACGCCGCCCGCGACGAGCGCCCCAACCCACCAAGGCACGAGCGGCATCGTCCCGGGGTAGTAGTTGTGATAGCCCGTGACGTCCACGAAACGCCCCCGGTTCTCCGAGACGAACCACACCATCGGATTCAACGAAATGGCAGCCGCCCGAATCTGCGCGGTTGCAGTCTCAGCGAGAGATTTTGTTCCGTCTCCCCAGTGTGGGTGCGTCGAGCTGAGCCGTTGGGCAAGGTACCCAGGATTTTTGGCGAGAAAGGTCGCAAGCGGGACCATTCCCGCGAGCGCAAGTGTGAGCGGTGTCCGCCAGGCACGCCAGTTGGCAACGTGATACCGCCAGTCAATCGCGATCACGGCTGCGCCAAGCATTGCCGCGAACAGGTGCGCCACGGCGTTGGAGTAGAAGGTCAGCAACGAGGCAGCGACGAATTGCAGGGCCCACTTCGGGTCGTGGAACCGGTAGCGAAAATATGCAGCGACGGAACACGCAAAGAACGTGACCCACGTCGCACTGTCGTAGGCGCTACGCGAGAGGTGGAACCAAATCGGGAGCGCGGAAAGGACATATGGCGCGAGCCACCAGCCGCGGGAACCGAAGCCCCATCTCAGCGCCGCCGCGAGCGCAATCGGAGCAGGAACGGTCAACAACGCTGACGTTGTCCGGGCGACTGTGACGGAGACGCCGAAAAGGCTCGACGCAGCCAGGTGGACGTAGACGCCAACGTCGGGGTTCCAGTTTGGGTACGCAAAGAAGATTGGGAACCAGATGCCCAACCCATCGCGGAACCCTCCTTCGAGCAGTGCCCTGCCAAGCACGACGATGCCCGCCTCGTCCCCGTCGAAGGCAAGCGGGTAGTTCGACACACCCCATAGCCGGGTCACGACGTAGATGAGGATTCCAGTCCAGAACAATGCCCACGGCAACCGGGCGCCACCAAACGCGCTCCGCTGGATCGCGCCATCGATCGCGTCGAGTGCGTTGATAACCGGCCGTGCCCAAGTACTCGACAGGATGCCCCAAGTTCCGGTG
>CAILQO010000228.1 GCA_903836285.1 uncultured Chloroflexota bacterium | reverse complement strand
GGTCATGCCTGCGAGGCTGCTGAGAATGAGTCGCCGGTTCTTCACGTCCACTCGAAATAACCCCCAAGGTGGTGTTGTACCTGCGATCCCTGCCCAGCCGCGCGCCGGGCACCGTTTGAGACCGCGCTACCACCAATCGCTATTCGATCGAAGGTACACCCGTCCGACACCAAAGCGCAACTCCCCGCCACTTTGCGACCCGCGTCAGGCAACCTTGTGATGCTAGTTCCTGCGCCACCGTTGCGCGCGAGTGCGTGCGTGCGCGCCTCGATGTGCTCACGCGCGTCGCCTTCGACACCCGAATCGGATCGCCAATGCCTGCCACCGATCGCCCCATGAACTTCAATGCCGGACCGGCCGCCTTGCCTCGCGCGGTCCTTGAACGGTGCCGCGACGAGCTGCTTGACTTTGATGGGTCCGGCCTGTCGGTGATGGAACACTCCCACCGTGGCGCCTCGTACGAGCGTGCCCACCGGCAGACGACCGCGCGCCTCCGCTCTCTCATTGATATTCCCGATGGCAGCGGCGCGCAGGGCTACGATGTCTTGTACGTGCAAGGCGGAGCATCGCACCAGTTTGCGATGGTGCCGCTGAACCTCCTGCCGGCTGGAAGCACCGCCGGGTATGTCGTCACCGGCGCGTGGGGCGAGCGGGCGGTTGCCGAGGCGAAGGCCCTCGCGGCGACTGGCGGCGGCGACGTGCGCGTGGTCGCCAACACCGTCCCGAGCAAGGGCGACGATGCGCTGCGACGCCTCCCCCGGCCCGGCGAGGCGCGGTCATCGGTTGGTGACACGTACGTTCACCTGACCACGAACGAGACGATTGACGGCGTGCAGTTCGCCACCGCACCGGGCGCCTCGATGCCCGACTTCGGCCCGGCGCCGGTGGTGGCGGACATGTCGAGTGACATCGCATGGCGTCGCGTCGACGTGCGCCAGTTTGGGCTGGCGTACGCCGGGGCGCAGAAGAACCTCGGGCCGAGCGGCGTGACGGTGGTCATCATCCGGCGCGACCTGGTGGAGGCGGGGCGTGCTGACATCCCCACCATCCTCCAGTACCGGACCTTTGCGAAGCACGACTCGCTCTACAACACACCGCCGACGTTTGCGATCTACCTGATGGGCCTCGTCCTCGAGTGGATCGAGGGGCTTGGCGGCCTCGATGTGATTGAGGCGCGCAACCGGGCGAAGGCCGCCGCGATCTACGACGCCATCGACGCGTCACCGGCCTTCTACCGGTGTCCGGTGGAGGTGGGGAGCCGGTCGCTGATGAACGTGACGTTTCGGCTGCCGACACCGGAGGCCGAGACGCGCTTCTTGGCGGAGGCGTCGGCGCAGGGCATGACCGGCCTCGCGGGGCACCGAAGCGTTGGGGGTATCCGGGCGAGCCTCTACAACGCCGTCGAACCGGCGTGGGCGCAGGCCCTCGCGTCGCTGATGCGCGACCACGCGATGCGCCACGGGTAGGGCGTGGCAGCAAGCCTTCCGCCGCCGGAAGCGTCAGGCCTCGGCCTGGATGACGCCGAGCAGGTCGTAATCGAGGCGGTAGGCGTTGCGGAAGCGGTCGAGTCCGGCGAACGGCCCGCGGGTGCAGACGATGCCGAAGCGGGCGTCGTGGTACGCCGCGTAGGCCCACCCGGCGTGGCACTCG
>CAILQO010000227.1 GCA_903836285.1 uncultured Chloroflexota bacterium | reverse complement strand
CTGGGGCTGGAGTAGGTCCCAAGGGTTGGGCTGTTCGCCCATGAAAGCGGCACGCGAGCTGGGTTCAGAACGTCGTGAGACAGTTCGGTCTCTATCCGCCACAGGCGTTGGATGCTTGACCGGAGCGGCCCCCAGTACGAGAGGACCGGGGCGGACCACCCTCTAGTGCGCCAGTTGTCTCGCCAGAGGCATCGCTGGGTAGCTACGGTGGGAAGCGATAAGTGCTGAAAGCATATAAGCACGAAGCGTACCGGGAGATGAGGCATCCCTGTAGGGGTGGGCAACTGCCTCTGCGAGAGTCCCCCTGGAGATCACAGGGTTGCTGGCCGGCAGGTGTACGCACAGCAATGTGTTCAGCCAAGCCGGACTAATGGACGATGGGCTTTGTGTTTCATTTGTGAACTGGTCTGATGCCACAAGATGTTTCATATCATCGGCCACACCCTCGGCACGACTGTGGTGCCTACTTCGCATGTCCTTCGGGCGCTGCGCCCCACCGTATGGTGGGGCGTTTGTGTTTCCATCGGCGTCTTCCTACCCGCCGGTTTTACGGCGAGGGCTCGCTGTACACTGACACCCGCGCGGAAGTGGTGAAATGGCAGACACGCAAGTCTTAGGAACTTGTGCCTTCACGGGCGTGCGGGTTCAAGTCCCGCCTTCCGCACCGCTTTGCCGTCGGCTGCCTTCGTGCCGACCCTAGTTCACGGTGTACTGCGTCACGTCGCCATCGTCATGCACCACGTGTACTTGCGCGAGTTGACGGGCGACGCGAGACTCGCGCTCCAGGTGGCGCATTATGAGTCGGAGTCGATCGGCAGTTGTATCGGCTTCGAGCAGATGCTGGCGCTCTGTGATGGTGGCCGTTGGAAGCAGGCGCGCCGTTACGTACGCCAAGGCGCCGTTGTGCGTTGGCAGCGCCGTCAAGAGTCGGGCGAGCTGTTCGTGCCGGGTGGCGTCGTTCGGGGTGGCTGCGGCGTAGCGTGTAAGGACTCCTGCCAGGTTTGCTCGGGTCTTGATCGCAAGCTGGTCAAGCGTGTCGGCAGTCTCGTTGCCCGATAGCCCCGTGGGCTCTTCGAGAAGGCGTACGGTAGCCTCAAGGTATGGGCGACCCCCATGCGGCGCAAGCAACTCGAACCGGTCTCGCCCCCCGCAGGTGATGTCGTACCTACCGTCAGCGTAGGGGGTTGCGTCCGTGACTTCAGCGATCGTGCCGATTCGTGCAATAGACATGCGGTCTGTGGGTTGGTCTCGGTGCGATACGCCTTCCGTACTTGGACCGTGCGCAAGCACGATGCCGAAGCGTCGGTCGCGGGCGAGGATGTCCTTCACCATTGCTCGGTATCGCTCCTCGAAAATGTGGAGGGGGAGCGGTGCGTACGGGAAAAGGACGAGACCGAGTGGGAATATCGGGATGCGGCGTTCGGGGCTGGTCGTCACGTTTGTACCCTGTGCTTTGAGAGATTGTCGGTGCGTGAATGATGACGCGGGACGGGGTGGTGGTGGAGCAGCCTGACGTTGTTTCGCAGTATCGGCGCGCATTGTCAGCGTGCGTTCGGCTTCAGCAACCCGATGCGTACCGGGCGTTCGTTGTCGAGTGGCGCGACTTGATCCAGCGAGGCGCCGTCGAGCGCCTCGTTGCGATGGATGACGCCGCGCTGGCGGTTCGGCTCGCGTGGATGGCGTTGGATGATCCCGACCTCGCCGATGTCCATGGCCAGGCGCGAGCGACGTTGGAGCGTTTTGGCGCCGTCGTGTCACGTCCGACTGGCACTCGGCCGGTAAGGGGGCGGCCGACAACTGTTCGGCTCCGCCGACCCGGAGGGCGCCAATAGCTCGGTGTGTGGCTTTCGCCGGCGCTGGTAGGATTGGCGCGCGCCCCCGGTGGTCGTGCGCGTAGTTCGGATGCTCTGACATTGGTTCGGTTCGCGCACTGCAATGAGATGCTCGGCGGGACGCCGGTCGTGGACCACTTCGCGTGGTTCAGGTCATGCGGGTACAGCGGAGTCGAGGTTGCGCCGTTTACCGTGTCACCGGTTGTCGTTGACGTGTCCGGCGACATGCGTCGTGCGCTGCGCGAAGCCGCCCGCGAGGCGGGTATGGCGGTTACCGGCCTGCATTGGCTGCTTGCAGGCCCGGCGGCAGCCGTCGAGGGATGGCACCTGACGTCACCGAGTCGTGCCGTTCGGTCGCGGACGGTGACGTACCTACAGGAGCTTGCTGGCTTCTGCGCTGACCTTGGTGGAACGGTGCTCGTCCTTGGGTCGCCGAAGCAGCGATCGTCGGTTGACGGATTGTCTGTCGCAGAGGCTACCGCAAATCTTGTTGATTCACTCGCCGCCGTCATGCCTGCCGTTGCGGATGCGGGCGCCACGCTTTGCCTCGAACCGCTGCCCCTTGCTGAGACTGACGTCGTGACCACGTGTGACGAGGCGCTTTCCGTGATCCGTGCGGTTGACCACTCGGCGCTGCGCCTCGTTCTCGACGTGAAAAGCTTGGTGGCCGAGTCTCGCACCACTGGGGAACCCGTCGCCGGGATCATTCGTCGCGTGGGTCGAGACGTCGCCTACGTGCAGGCGAACGACGAAGCGCGTGGTCATCCTGGTTCTGGGCAGACTGACTTCGTGCCAATCTGCCAAGCACTGCGAGACATCGGGTATATGGGGTGGATTTCGATGGAGCCCTTCGAGTTTGGGCCAGGTCCCGAGACGGTCGCGCGCGAGGGCCTCGCGTGCCTTGAGCGCGCGTGGGCCGCGACTGCCCCGCCCAGGACCTGAGTTGATGGATCCGCTTGAGATCGTGGTGAAGGCCGGACCCCACCTTCGTCGTGCGTGCCCGGTATGGGTGCAGCTGCCGGTTCCGCCGGACCCTCGCCCCACGCTGTCCATTGTCGACTCCGCAGGCACGGAGGTGCCAAGTCAAGTCGAGGTCGTGGGTATGGGTTCCGACGAGCGCTTGGCGCTCGCCTTCATCGTCCGTGACCTTGCTGCAGGGGAGGTGCGTGGATACCGGATTGTCCCCGGGCCGCCAGTCGAGCTGCTTCACAACCCTTTGCCGGCGGCGCCACCGACTGACACCAATTCCTCGCTTCCAACGGCAGCGATTCCAGATCTGGCTGGCGTGGCGGTGGAGTTCACTTCCTCCGTGGCCGTCTCGACGGAAGGCGCGGATCCCGCCGACACACCGTTGGTTGTCGTAACTGAAACGCCCCGTGAGAAGGTTCCGGGAGTGTTCCTGGATGAGGTTGACGGTCGGCTGCTCATCGAGATCGATGGCGACCTCTTCACTGCCTACCACTTTGGCTCGGACGTCACCCGGCCGTACTTCCATCCGCTCGTTGGGCCAACGGGCGCGTCCGTGGTGCGGGACTTCCCGATGGTGGAGGGCGTTGATGGGGAGACGTCGGATCACCCGCACCATCGCGGGATGTGGACTGCACACGGCGACGTCAACGGCCACGATAACTGGCTTGAGGGGTTGGGCAAGGCGTCGATCCGCCACTCCGGCTTCCCTCGACTCATCTCCGGGCCGGTTTACGGGTCGTTTGATGCAAGCGCTGAGTGGATCGACCGGTGGGGTTCGGTGGCGTTGACCGACACGCGTCGCGTCACGGTGTTCAATCTTGGGCCGGACGAACGCCTCGTCGAGTACGCGATCCGCGTGAGTGCAAGCCACGGACAAGTGACGTTTGGCGACACCAAGGAGGCGGGGATTGTCTCAATCCGTGTTGCTTCGAGCATGGATGGGCCGACGCGCGACCGCCCCGGGGGCAAAGGCAAGATCGAGACCGCCGATGGCTCTGTCGGAGAAGCCGAGGCGTGGGGGCGTCGCGCCGCCTGGTGCGATTACTCTGGGCCAGTTGGCGAGGATATTGTGGGGATTGCCATCCTCGACCACCCAACGAACCCGCGTTTCCCGACGCACTGGCACGTGCGTGACTACGGCCTGATGACGGTCAATCCGTTCGGGCTGCACGACTTCACGGGCGATACCAACGCGCACCTCGGCGACTTGATCGTCCCGCCATACGAGTCGCGAGTCTTTCGGTATCGCATCTTGATCCACCGGGGCGACGCGACGGTAGGCGAGGTGCGCGAACGCTATCACGACTTCGTCAACCCGCCCGTCGTCGAGTTGCGCTAGATGGCGTCGCCGGTCGCGATCCTTCGCGGATCGGGAACGCTGACACCCGACGCCGCGCGTCGGACGCTCGTCACGACTGTCGCGGTCCCGGAAGGCATGCAGGCGTTGCGGTGCCGGTTGACCTATGCCCCGTCGCGCGTCAACACCATCCGGAATCTCGTGACAATGGCCCTGTTCGAACCCGGGGGAGCGTCCCGGGGCGCGGCGCATCGGCACGAACCGACGCAGATCGTGGAAATAGGCGGATCGTTTGCGACGCCCGGATTCGTCGCGGGCACCATCCCGTCGGGCGCATGGACCGTCGCCCTCGACATCCACTGTGTCATGCCGTCGGATGTTGGTGGGGTGAAGTACACCCTTGACGTCGAGGTGTCGCCGGTTCCGTGGACGTTGGCTTCCTCGACTAGGCGTGAAGCGTCGGCCACAGGCGACGCAGCGCCGGATGGAGTTGCCCCGCGCTGGTTGAAGGGTGACTTGCACGTCCACTCCGACCATTCGGATGGGCGATGGGGGATCGAGGCAATCGTGGCGTACGCCCGCGCGGCGTCACTCGACTACATCGCCCTGACCGACCACAACACCCATACCGGCACGCAACCCCTCCGCGAAGCGTTGCGCGCGGCGGGGTTGGCGACACTGGTGATTCCGGGCCTTGAGTTGACGACCTACGGCGGGCACGCAAACGCCCTTGGCATCGAGGGGTGGGCAGACTGGCGCACCGTACCTCCCGGTGCGCGCGCGATTGACCGCTCAGAAGGCGACCCAGAGGTCCTGCTTGCGGATGCCGGACTCGTGACGGTGGCGGACGGCGACGTGCCGGTACCGTTCGCGGTGCACCAACCCGGTGGCACGATGGAGGCGACGGCGCGTGCCATTCAGGGGCGCGGCGGCCTGTTTGTGGTGAACCACCCGCGGTCGGCGGGCTACCCGGCCTGTACCGGTTGCCATTGGGACTTCGATGATGCACCGGCGTACGCCGACGCGATCGAGGTGATGAACGGCGACTGGGCGCGGCGCCAGAACGATGACGGCCTCGCGTTGTGGGATCGCTGGTTGGCCGCCGGCTGGCGTGTGCCGGCGACGGCCGGGAGCGATGCGCACGTTGCGCCGACGCACCCGGAGCGAGTCGGCTACACCTTCGCATGGGCGTCGCCGGATGTGGCCTCGATCATCCGCGCTGTCCGGTCGGGGGGGACCTACCTTTCGCGTGGCCCACGTCTTTCGTGGGAGGCCCCCGTCGCCGGCACGGACGTGGCGCGCACCTTGCCGGAGCTGTCGGTACGCCTCGCTGGCGTGACGGCCGGGTGTCAGGTGCATCTTTGGCGTGACGGTCGTCTGGTCGAGTTTCGTCCGGTCCCCGAGGGCGACTCGATTCAGGCATTCCCACTGAAGTCGCGCCCGGTCGCGGGCACGTGGTTCCGCGTGCATCTCGTGCACCAACCGAAGGTCGGCACGCCGGAACTCTTCGCGATGACGAACCCGGTCTGGGTCGGCCGCTAAGTGCTGGGTGGTGCTGGATTCCCAAGCACTTCGCGGTATACCTCGACGGTCGAGGCAGCAATACGGGCATGGGTGAAGTGCGCGTGTACCCGTGCGGTCCCACGGCGGACAAGCGACTCACGGAGCGGCTGGTCGTCGCGGATCTGGCGGAGACGGTCGGCGAGGGCCATTGCGTCGCCGGTCGGGAAGATCAGGCCGGCATCACCGATGAGGTGAGGGATCTCGCCCGAGTCTGACCCGACGACGGCGACGCCGCAAGCCATCGACTCGATCAACATGCGCCCGAACTGTTCCTTCCACCGGGGGGTTGGCAGCGACGGCAACACGGCGACGTCGAGGTTTCGGGCGAATGTCGGCACTTCATGTGAAGGAATGCCCGGCACGATCCGGAAGCGGTCGCCGAGGCCGAGGCGTGCGGCCAAGGCGCGTAGGTTGCCTTCCTCCGGGCCCCATCCCAGAACCTCGAGGCGCGCGTCGCCCCCAAGCGCGGCGACCGCCTCCACGAGGTGATGCACGCCCTTGAATGCATGAAGGCGACCGGAGAACCACCCGACCGTGAACGGGCGCGCAGGGTCGTGGCTCGGGCTTGGCGTGAACAGGGCCGGGTCGACGCCGAATTGCGGGATAACCCACGCGCGCCCAGAGTAGCCCTTGGCGCGCAAGACGTCAACGGCGTCACGATTGCCGGCGATGGCCCCATCCGTGGCGGCGTAGGCGTAGCGTTCGAGCAGGCGAAACGGCAGGGGATACCGGCGGTTCAAGTTCTGCCACGTAAAGAACAGAGTCCGCGCGCCAGACGCCCGAGCAAGCCAGAGGGCCTGCGCCGTCGCGACGTTATACGGCTCTTCGTCCATGTGCACGAGATGGGGGCGCACGTCGCGGATGATCCGTGCGAGCGCAGGATAGAAGTGCACGTGAAAGTTGCCGTTGAAAGCCATCGGCGTCTCGATGAGCCGGTAGCCATCGACGTGGCGGCGTTCGAGCGGGACGCGTCGGCCGGCGTCGTCGCGCCAGTACGGGGGCACGGCGACTGTGAGGTCGACGCCGCGCGCGGCGATCTCCTCAAGCTTGCGTTGGTAGGCGCCGGCGATGCAGGCCTTCGAGATCATCAGGACGCGCATCACGTCACCTTTACGGTGTGGCGGGCGGCGTCGTGCCAGGCGCGCACCGTCTGGCGGGCGCAGTCTGCCCATCGGAAGCGCGCCGCCTGCACCGGCCCACGGGCGGCGAGGTCGGCGCGCAGGTCGGTATCCCGCCAGACGCGACTGATCGCGTCACGCAATGCGTCGGGTGAGTCTGGGTCCACCAAGATCGCGGCGTCACCCATCAACTCTGGCAACGACGTGCGATCGGCGCAGATCACCGGCGTGCCGGCCTGCAACGCCTCGAGTGGGTCGAGGCCGAACCCTTCGTACGTCGACGGAAAGACGAACGCATCGGCCATTTGGAAGAGGGCGGCCTTGTCTTCCTCGGCGATGAAGCCGGGGAAGTGCACGCGGTCGGCAACGCCACGGGCACGGGCGCGTGCGCGCACATCTGGGAAAAGGGTGGGGTTCCGCATGGCGTCGGGGACGCGCCCAGCGATGACGAGGTGCCACCCCGAAGCCGGGTCGAGGCCCGCGACGGCATCGATGAGGGACAGCACGTTCTTGCGGACGTCGAAGCCTCCCAAGTAGAGGAGGAAGCGGTCGGGCAGGCCGTGTTTAGTGCGCACGGCGTCGCGACGGACCTGCGGGACGGGGACGCCGATTGCCTCGTCGACACCGAGGTAGACCGTG
>CAILQO010000226.1 GCA_903836285.1 uncultured Chloroflexota bacterium | reverse complement strand
TTCCCGTTCCCGCCTGCGTTCGGATCGGCGATTGCCTACCTCACATTCAAGGCGCTTAGGGACCGCCATCGGAATGACTTCATCGTCCTCGGCGTTGTCATCGGCATCTCTCAACACACATACACTGCACTTCGGCTGTTCCCAATCGGTGTCGCAGCGTGTATTGCCGTAGCTTGGGTGATCGACCGGCGCTCGGGCGAGCGGGCCACGCAGGCGCGTCGGCTGCTTGCCGACACAGCGCTCATGGTCGCCGTCGCGTTCCTTGTGTTCATGCCTCTTGCTCGTTATGCCGTCGAAGATCCTCAGATGTTCCTATTTCGCGGCGTTTCGCGAATCGCATCTGACCGCGTCGATGAAGTTCCGAAGAATGCGTTTGCCATCTTTGGATCGAACGTGCTTGAAGCACTGCTCTTCTTCAACTGGAGTGGTGACGCGGTGTGGGTCAACACGATCCCACGGCTGCCAATCCTTGACCCGGTGAGTGGAGGCCTGATTGTGATCGGTGCGTCGTGGTGCGCATACCGACTGATCGCGCATCGCGAGGTGCGGTATGGCTACCTCGGGATTCTCGTGTTTGCTGGCATGCTCCCAAGCGTGATGAGCATTGCATATCCCGGGGAGAACCCAAGTACCGTTCGCATGGGTGCCGTCATTCCGCTTGCGGCAGTCGTCACCGCAACCGGCCTTGTCGTAGCTACTCGCCGCCTCGGGGCTTGGCTCGGGATAGGCGACGACCCAAACGCTCGCAGTCGCAACGGGTCGAGCGTCTTGGTGACCGGTCTTTTCGCTATCGGGTTAATCGGGTGGTCGTGGATGATCAATGCGCGTGCGTACTTCATCGACTACCCGCTACAGCACGCCGCCGCCAGTCAGCACGCTAGCCGGTTCGGCGACATGGTGCGAGGGTTTGTTGCTTCCGGTGGACGGCGTGAGGACGTCCACATCCTTCCCGGCCCGCACTGGGTGGATTGGCGACTATTGTCTGTTGAGGTCGGGGATGTTCGCTGGCAACCGATCGTTGACAAGGTCACCGAGGTTCCCAATCAAGACAGCGCAATTGGAAGGCGCTTGTACCTGGTCCATCCTGACGATCGCACGTCACTCGAGCAGCTCCGACGTTGGTACCCGAGTGCTTCAGTCATGTCACCTGGGTTCCCCGAAACTGGCGGAGCGCCCCTCTTTGTGGCTGTCGACATTCCGGGTTCGACACCGGCCCGCCGCTGATGATGCCTAGGTCGAGCGAACCGACCACGTTTAGGCGCCACGCGCATGGCGGCGAAACCATTCGACGAGGGTGGGGTGGGGCGATTCTTGGCGTTGCCGTCAGCATTGGCTGCTTGATTGCCCTGCTTCGCACGGTTGACCTGCTTCAAGTTGGCGAGGCCCTGACCCGCGCGCACCTCATGCCCCTCGGCATTTCTGTTGCCTTCACCGCGATCACGGTGGCGTGTCGAGCGTGGCGTTGGCAGGCGTTGATCCTTCCTGAGGAACGAACGGCGTTCTGGCCCGCCGTTGAGGCGACGCTGGTCGGCTACCTCATCATTGCGTTGCTACCGGGCCGCGTCGGCGAGCTTTCGCGAGCGTCGCTTGTCGGGCGCACCCAAGGCGTGACTACCGCCCGAGCAATCGGGACAATCGCTGTGGAGAAGCTCTACGACGTCGGTGCACTCTTCCTTATGCTGGGTGCGCTGGCCTTCTACGTGCCGATTCCGTTGTGGGCGCGTGCAGCTGCGCTGACGGTGGGAGGGGCGTTCAGCGCCTTCATCGTGGCGTTCGGCGTCGCGTCAGTCAGTAGCGTGACACTTATTCGTTGGTGTGAACGGCACGTCGACACCCTGCCTGTATTCCGCGGTAGGCCCATTTCGCCGCTGGCGTCTGGCGTCCTCGGGGCCGCCTCGTCGTTTCGTTCGCCTAGGCTCGTGGCGGCGCAAGTGGGTGCGTCGGTCGTCCTGTGGGGAATGGCAATTGGCCAGACGTACCTCGGCACGCTTGCATTCGACCTCGGGACCGGATGGGACGCAGCCACGTTCGTGCTCGTCTCGACCAACTTGGGTATGACGGTACCGTCGGCGCCCGCGTCACTCGGTGTCTATCACGGGATCACGGTGCTTTCCCTCGACGCATTTGGAGTCGATCGGGAGGTCGCCTTGGCGCTCGCGATTGGAATGCATGCTCTGGGCTTCGGCACACTTGCGGGGTCAGGCGCGATTTGCCTCGCCGCTGGAGTGGTGCGACGCCGGTTCGGAATTGCCGACCTGTGGCGGTGGCGTACGTGAGGCCGGGATCAAGAAGCATGGCCATGTCGTCATCCGTAGGGGCCAGTTCACCGGACTTGTTTCATGTTGCGGCCGACGGTCGAGTGACGCCGACCAAGGACTTGCTCTCGCGCGCTCCAGCAATTGTCAGGCATCACCTGAGTTCGCTACCGGTCCACCGCGCGATGATCCGTGTCGTCGAAGCGCTCCTGGTGGGGGCAGAGCCGCTGGTCGGTCCGGTTCTCGACGTTGGCTGCGGTGACGGTCACTTCGCGCAAGCGGTGCTCGCACCAGCCCGTGGTAAGCCAGTCGAAGTTGGGTTTGACCCCTCGATTCCGGCCGTCCGTGAGGCCCATGCGACCGGGGCATACCGCATGGCTCTCGCGAGCGGCGGTGAAGCGATGCCGTTCCCTGACGGTGCATTCAACACCGTCGTAAGCAATTGCGTTCTTGAGCACATCCCACCACTGCAGGCGACATTGCGCGAGATCAGCCGGGTTCTCGCACACGACGGTCATCTCGTCATCACCGTGCCGAGCGACCGTTTCGCCTCGTCACTATTCTGGCCACGAGCACTGGTAGCTGCAGGCCTGCCTGAATTCGGTACGGCCTACGGCGATTGGTTCAACGGGATTTCCAAGCACTACCACACGTACGATCGTCAAGGCTGGACTGCGAGGCTGGCGGATGCCGGCCTGGAGGTGATCCGGTGGTCGGCGTACCTTCTGCCCGAAGCAATGGGCGCCTTCGACTTGAGTCACTACTACGGCGCACCGACCCTGCTCACCAAGCGACTGACGGGCCGATGGATCTTGTGGCCCGGCAAGTGGCGCTACTTCCCATGGGAACGCGCAATCGAGCGGCAGCTCGTCCAGTGGTGCAGTCAGGTCGGTGTGGACGGGGGCGCATATTTCTTTTTTGTTGCGAGGAAGGTTTCGAATGGCGGGTGAAGCGTCGACAGGTCGCGAACCTGTCAATGCACTCAAGCCGACGTTCCTCGAGAGCGAGGATGCTCACCGTGACGTGAAGTTTGGGGAGGCGTCGGAACGCGAACCGAACCCACCGGTGGTTGACAATCCGAGTCCAGAAGCATTGACGCCCGAGCTGGTTGGCGCCCAAGGGCCTGTGCAAACGCGCACGATAGTCCCAGGACGTCGACTTGACTGGTTGGCATTTACGCTCGTCATGGTGCTCGCGGCGGCGCTCCGACTAACCGGCGTCAACTGGGATAACGGAAGCCAACTCCATCCAGACGAAAGGTTCCTGTTCATGGTTGAGGGCGCCATTCGGCCCGGGCTAGTCACCCCGGGCTCAAATGGCGCCGGAGACTCGACGCGTGACGCACCAATTTGGCGGTACTACTTTGACAGCGCACGATCCGGACTGAACCCGCACAACGTCGGCTACGGGTTCTTCGTGTACGGCACGTTTCCCCTGTTCGTGGGAAAGCTTGCGATCAGTTGGCTCCAGTCCATTGGAGTTGACCGCATCCATATCGTGGGTCGTACACTTTCCGCGATATCGGATATCGGGTCGGTGTGGATCGCCATTCAGATCGCACGCCGATTGTTTGGAACACGTATCGCCCTGCTCACCGGCGCACTGATGGCGACGTGCGTGCTTCACATCCAGCAAGCGCACTTCTTCGTGTTTGACAGCTTTCTGGTCACGCTTGTACTCGGGACGTTCTGGTTCTGCCTCGATATCGTGGCGCACGCCCGATGGCGCGACTTTGCAGCAGTCGGGTTCATGGTTGGGCTCACACTCGCCACCAAGCTATCGATGGTGGTCTTCCTGCCGGTTGTTGCCCTGGCCGGCGTGATCCACTTGCTCGCCGCTCCGTTGGCTGTTGACGGCGAGCCAGTTGGCACCGATGTCGCGCCGATCGGTCCGACCGGGCTCGCTTCGCTTGATCTCGCGTTCCGAAAGCTCGAAAGTTCGTGGGTGGACGGGCGGTTTGCCTCGGTCGTGGTGGGAGGCTTGCTTGTCGGGATCGTGGCACTAGCCACGTTTCGGATTGCCCAACCGTACGCGTTCGCGGGTCCCGGCATCCTCGACGTGCGGTTGAACGCCCGCTGGCTCGACAACATCGACTACCAGGCAAAGTCTCAGAGCGGTGAGGTTGACTTGCCGCCGAGCATCCAATGGGCGAACACCACTCCGATCCTCTTCCCGCTCAAGCACATGGTGATCTGGGGGCTCGGGATACCAGTCGGAGTGGCGGGCCTCGTCGGCGTGGTCATCGGCGCACTCGTCGCCATTAGGCGTGGTCGGTGGCAACTGGGCCTCGTCGCATTCTGGGCCGCGCTCTGCCTGCTCTACTTCTCGTCCGTCCTGAACAAGACTATGCGGTACCTGCTGCCGGCGTACCCGTTCGCGATCATTCTGGCCGCATGGCTTGTCGTCGGGCTGATCGACTTGGCTCGTCGGAGCCGCACCAACCGGGCGCTCGAAAGTTCTACGCAACCAAAACCTCGCGTATTCGGATTGAGCGCTGACTTGGTGAACTCGCCACGCTTAGCGTGGGCGGTCACCGCGGTTGGATGGACATCGCTCGTTGCGGTCGTCGCGTGGTCCGCGGCTTGGTCGTTCGCCTTCACTCGCATCTACCAACGCCCGGTGAGCCGGGGCGAGGCATCACTGTGGATTTACAGGAACGTGCCTCCGCCCGCGCCGATGGCGAACGAGCACTGGGACGATCCGCTTCCGCTGCCGATCCCGGGGTACGACCACTCCCGGTATGCGGGACCGCAGCTGCCCCTGTATGACCCAGACGAGCCGAAGAAGATTGACACCGTCGTACAGATGCTGTCCCAGTCAACGTACCTGAACATGACCAGCAACCGGTTGTACGGATCGATCCCGCGAATGCCGGAACGTTACCCGATGACGACTGAGTACTACCGCAGGCTGTTCGCCGGCGACCTCGGGTACACGCACGTCGCGACGATCGCGAGCTACCCAACCCTTGGCCCGTGGACGATTGCAGACGACGCTGCCGAGGAGGCATTCACTGTCTACGACCATCCAAAAGTCTTGATTTACAAGAAGAACGCTGACTTTTCTGCTCAGAAGGTTCGGGACATCCTCGCCGCCGTGCCGCTCGACGGCGTCCGAAACGTGCCTCCGATCATGGCAGGCTCACCTACTCTCACCCTCAATGACGAAGCAATGGCCGCCATCTCGGCCGGGGGAACTTGGCGCGACACATTTGACCCGGAGGGTCTGGAGCAATCACTTGCGCCCGTGACTTGGTTCGTGGTCATTGAGATGATCGGGTTCGTCACCGCGCCAATCCTCTGGCGAATGGTGCCCGCACTGCCAGACCGCGGTCACGCACTCTCCCGAACGGTCGGGTTGCTTGCCGTCTCGTGGGTCGCTTGGTGGTTCGCAAGCGTGGGGGTGATGGCGTGGACGAGGCTGTCAATCGTTGCGTCGTATGGAATTGTCGCTTTGGTGGCTGGGGCGATTGTGCGTGGGCACGGGCGAGACTGGCTGCGTTGGCTCGGTGCGAACCGCGGCATCGTCCTGACTTCTGAGGCAACCTTCGCACTTGCGTTCGCGGCGTTCTGCGTGATCCGGGCATACAACCCCGACCTTTGGCATCCAGCTCGGGGCGGCGAGAAGCCGATGGAATTCGCGTACCTTAATGCAGTCATTCGCACGGCGTCCTTCCCGCCATACGACCCGTGGTACGCCGGGGGCTATCTCAACTACTACTATTGGGGCTACGTCCTG
>CAILQO010000225.1 GCA_903836285.1 uncultured Chloroflexota bacterium | reverse complement strand
GGCGTAAATCTGCAGGTCGGCGGCGAAGGTATTGCGTCGCTGCGACGCTCCCTCAGCGGATTTCGCCGCTTGGTCGGCGGCGATCTTCAGCAACTTCAGGACTCGCAGGGTGCGCATGACGCGCAAGGTCCGCAGCAGGCGCAGGAAACTGCCACCAGCCGCGCCGCCAAGCACAAGCTCGATGTACGTTGGGGCGATGGCGGCAAGGTCAACCAGTCCCCACGGAGACAGGATGTACTTCCGCTTGTTCGGGAGAACCCAGAGGTTGCCGACGTATTCCAGCGTGAACACCCCTAACAGGATCATGTCGATGGCAAAGAACAGGTCATGGAAGTCGTCGACCAGTGGGTGGACCGTCTCGAGGGCCATGACCACCACGCCACCAAGGATGGCGACCAGCAACGCGCGAACCGCTACTCCATAGGCACGCGTCTCGGGACGGAGCAACGCATCCTCGACGAGTCCCTTCAGGCCGGGCGATCGAGGGTCCTCAAGACTGAGCAGTTGGTCGCCTTCGGCGACCTCGTCAATGATCTCGTCAGGGATGTGGCCGTCGTCGTGCGGCGGCTTCCCGGCAGGCGCGGAAGGTTGAACCATGTCGCGTCTCCTCGATACGTTGGGCGTGCCATGGGATCGGCGCAGCGATCCGGCCAGGTGTCGGCGGTCATGCGACGGTTGCACGGTGGGCGAATCTCACCGTCGGATCCCATCGCCCGCGCCTCGCCAAGCCTTGCCGTGGAGAAGTCTACGCGGTACCGCAGTTCCTTGAGCTTTCATTGACGCTCCCGGGCGCACCGATGCGCCCCCGGGAGGCGTGCGCCAAGGCGCGCCGACTGCGTCGAATGCGGGGCACGTGCGTCTCCGCGAACCCGGCACGGCGATTAGGTGCTAAGGCGTCGCGGTTGGGGAGGGGGTCGCCGTCGACGTCGCGGTACGGGTGGCGGTCGCGGTGCGTGTCGGCGTACGCGTCACAGTGACCGTCCGGGTACTCACCGTTGGCGTCAGGGTTCGGGTCGGTGTCGTCGTGCGCGTTGGCGTCGACGTGCGCGTCTGGGTCACCGTCGCCGTCTGCGTCACCGTTGGTGTGAGCGTGACGGTCGGGGTGCCGGTATGCGTCGGGGTCGCCGTCCGCGTACGGGTCACGGTACGCGTGCCCATCGTAGGGGTGGTTGTCCGCGTGGCGGTCGAGGTGCGTGTGCGGGTCACCGTCGGGGTCCGCGTCACCGTTGAGGTATCCGCCGGCGTCTGGGTTACCGTCGGGGTCCGCGTGGCCGTCCGGGTGGGTGAGGCCGTCGGCGATGATGTCCGGGTAGGCGTCACGGTCCGGGTAGGCGTCACGGTCCGGGTCAAGGTGACCGTTCGGGTCGCCGTGGGGGTGCCCGCCGGGCCGGTCGCTTCGGCAATGCCACCCGGGAGGATTGCGAGGGAACACCCAATGACAACGGTCGCGGTGACCCATCGCCAAGGTTGCGCGTGGCCCTGACCGTTCACGACCACCCCTTCGCAAGGAACGATCGGCCTACGCCATCACCACTAGGCGGCCGCGCCTCGTTGCCCGGTCAAAGCATAGGTGCCTCCCGGTACGATGGCAACTTGCTACCGACCCGGCACAAAGGCCAGCGGGTGGAGCAGCCCAAGCACATCCTCTCGGCGCACGCGCACGCCCACGGTGGAGCCGACGGGGGTTCCCGGCAGGACCCACGCCGCCAGGTGCCCCGCCTGCACCAGCTGCCACAGGTAATCCGGCGTCACGTGGACCTCAGCGGCGGCGATATCGAGGGTGAGGATTCCGCCGGCGAACCGTTCGACGTTGGCGAGGTGCGCGGCGGCGCCAGTCGGTAATGGCGCGTGCGGGATTGGCAGTGGCGCACCGTTGCGCGGCGCGACGCGGCCGCCCGGGGAGGGAATCGACGGCCAACGTACCGGTGCCGGGGCACCGGACAGGCCCGGATGGCCGGATGGCAGCGCCTGCACCCCGGCAATCGCCACGGCGACCGACCGGCGCAAGGCATCGCGTCCACCACCATCGCCGACGCGTGCCAAGGCGTCGGCCAACAAGGTCAGCGCCGGGTCGCGTAACGGGTCAACGGCGCCTGTCGTGGGCGTCGTGGCGGCAATAGTCTCCGGGAACGTGCCGACGTTCTCCACAGGCCCACGCACCTGACCCGGGACGGCATCGACCGGCATGCCGGCAGTTTCGGCGCCATCGTCGCGCGCAGGTGGGTCAGTGTCGAGTGGCCCCTCGGGCGAGCGAACACCGTGGCCGGCGCGCCACCGCAACTGGTCAAGCTGGGATGGTGTGGCGGCGAGGGCCTCGGCAAGCGCCTCAACCACGCGCGGGTCGGGCGCAGACCGGTCTCCGCGTTCAAGCTTCGAGACGTAGGTGTGGTGGAGACCGGCGACCCTGGCAAGGCCTCGGATCGTCATGCCTCGCAACTGGCGCAGGTCGTGCAGGTAGGCACCGAAGCCGCCGCGCGGGCGCATCGGCACCGGGTCCGACCGGCGAGGCGTGGCCCCACGGGCGGCCACCGACCGGCCAGTGCCAGTCGCCGCGCCATCGAGGCGAAGCGACCCGGCATCAGCGGTGGCGGTCGGTCGGAGGCTTCCGTTCGGTCCCAT